>JBDOMT010000234.1:0-29698 GCA_039831705.1 Pirellulales bacterium
CCACTTCGTGGCGATTGCGGTAAGTAAGCCACAACCAGAAAGTCGGGCTTTAGCCGACTGTCGGCGAACCCTCCGCCTTCAGGCGGTGGTCTTCAGTTATAATCGGTGGTGCTTCGCGGAATACTAGGGGGGTTTGGGGGGGCACCCCCCAATGCATCCCAAGACGAGTAGCCACTTTGTCGATGTTCGCAACTTTTACTTAGCCAGTTGGCAGGATCATTCAGTTCGAGGTGAAAGAGAAATGGATATCCAATTGGCAGTTCATTGGGGTGTATCCCCCCAAACCCCTCTGTGTTTCTGCTTGGGCCCATTTTAGGGGCTTCCTCAAGCTATCTGCTCTGCAGGTGTTTGCTGACCATTGTCCCTCGTAACTCGCCCCTCCCTTTATCCTCGCGCCCACTTCAAACCACCACCTGCAACGCTGCGGGTAGCACGTCGATTCGCAGGCAGTGCAAATGGAGTACTTCGCCATCAACCACCAAATCGACGGGGCTTTCCAGATCAAACTCGATGGTAGGCACGGCAGAACGAGAAACGATCGGCAGGTTTATGTATGAGCCATCGTACAGTCCGCGGAGATTGCGCAACAATTCCATGCGTCCCATCGGACCACATCGTACCATCTCCACCAGGCCACTGTCCGTTTCTGCCTGAGGTGCCACAAGCATCCGGCCTCCGGTGAACTTGCTATTGCAAAATGCCAGGAACAAATGTTGACGACGGTCGAATTCTTTCTGTTCGGTTGTACGCGAAGGCAATGATGGACAGCGCAATTGGAACAGACAAATAAAAATGCTGAGCAGATAACCAATGGGCCCCCAGCCTTTCAGGCGTCGGTTGGTCAACGCTGCGACATCTGCGGAATAACCCATGCTCAACATATTGATGTAGTGCAAAGTCCGCGTCTGCTGGGTACCCGCCTGTTGAGATTCGCACTTGTAGGTGAGTCGCAGCACATCACAAGGCCGAGTACGTCCCGACAATAGGGCTTCGATCGTGTGATCTGCGCCTCGATCGGTGAAATCGCGCAAGAACGAGTTGCCTGTGCCCAGCGGTTGGAAAGCGAGCGTCACCGGATCCATCCCCAAAGCCCCAGAGTCCCCGTGAGCCAGTGGAAACAAACCATTGATGATTTCGTAAGAAGTCCCATCTCCACCGAAAGCAATGAATCGACGAAACCCACGCTGATACGCATCTCGTGCCAGTTCGCTGCCGTGTCCCGGGTGACGACTTTCGGCAAGTTCTACATCGATTCCGCCGCGATGGAGCTTTTCCAACGCACTATCGGCCAACTTGCCGCAACGACCACCTCCCGCCGCTCGATTCACAACCGCAAAATATTTCATGCAATGCTCAATCCACCGTCTGAACAAACAATTCCCACTTAGCCACTCAAAACACGAACCCCAGCATTCACACCTTCCTGCATCGCTTACGTCCCAGCCAAACGAATCTTGGAGAATGCTCGCGCAACTCGACTCGCTACTTAAATCGCACCCCACGCAAGCATTGTCCAAGTTCGGCTTGGCTCAATCTCTACACACACCTTCCTGCATCGCTTGCGTCCCAGCCAAACGAATCTTGGAGAATGCTCGCGCAACTCGACTCGCTACTTAAATCGCACCCCACGCAAGCATTGTCCAAGTTCGGCTTGGCGCAATAAACTAGCCGAACAGCCCACGTTTGGAAAAGGCCTTGCGCGCACTTGCTTCGTCCGTTTCGATGTCGAACAGCTTATGTAATTTTGTAATTTTGAATACTTCGAAGATATCTGAGGAAATGCCACAGAACTTAAGCTTCACCTTGTATTCCTTGCACTTCTTGTGCACCTGTACCAACTTGCCCAGCATCGAGGAAGACATAAATTGCACCTTACTGAATTCTAGAACCACTTGCTTCTCGGTCGTCTTGTCAAGCAAGGCTGACACGTCGTTGTAGATTCGTTTGAGTTGGCTATCGTCCATCAGTCTCTCATCGAGAAGCTGAATGGTCAGGATATTATCTTTGGTGTGGGAGTTGATTGACATTGGAGTACCTGGGGAATGGGGAATGAGCAGTCGACATTCTACCATGATTACCCAACCCAACTCAATCCAATACCTTCAATCCGTGTTTCATCCGTGGCTCCGATTCTCGGTACTTAGAACGGTAGGATTAGACGGCTTGAGCTGTGTATGGTACCTTGTCGTCTGAGTTGGAAAGGACAGCACAGAGTTGTTGGGAACCGTTTGCATATAAGCATGGAGAATGAAAATGAATGGAAAGCAGATGGGGCAAGCTCTCCGAACCGGCCAACGAGTGACGGGCACCTGCATTGTGTCGACCTCGCCTCAATGGCCAACGATGATTGCCCAAACAGGGATCGATTTCGTATTTATTGATACGGAGCATGTGCCCATCGATCGTAATCAGCTGTCCTGGATGTGCCGGACCTACACCGCACTGGGGTTGGCGCCGATCGTTCGCATTCCTTCTCCCAACCCCTACCTGGCGTGTCAGGTTCTCGATGCAGGCGCCACCGGAGTGGTTGCCCCCTATCTGGAAACGGTGGCAGAAGTTCGCCAATTACGAGGTGCAACCAAGTTGCGTCCGCTCAAAGGCGAACGGTTAAGCAAAATCCTGGAAGAGCAAGAAGTGTTGGAGCCTGGTCTGAAATCCTATCTGGAAGAATTCAATCAAAACCGCCTGTGCATCCTGAACATTGAAAGCACGCCCGCTTTGGCAGCGCTCGACGATATCCTGACAGTCCCTGACCTCGATGCGCTGCTGATAGGTCCGCATGATCTGTCGGTCAGTCTGGGAGTCCCAGAGCAGTACGAACATCCTGACTTTCGTCAGGCGGTAACGACCATTATCCAGAAGGGGCGGGCAGCCGGTGTGGGAGTGGGGATTCACTGGTCGGAAGGCATTTCGGAACTGGTGTCTTGGGCTCGCGAGGGACTCAATTTGATCATTCACTCCAGCGACTTCCGCCTGGTTGGAGAGGCATTGACCTCGGATATTCGGCACTTCCGCGCCGAGCTGGGCGATACGCCCATGGGAACCGATGCGACTAGCGGTTCCCTTGAGATTTAGTCAGTACTTGTCGCTGGGGGCAACCGCACCGGCATCCGTCCCGCCATAATTTCGGCGAGCGGTCGCAATAACTGAGAACGGTCCATGGCGATTCGTAGAATGGCCGTGATGGGTACCGCCAGAATGGCGCCAATGGGTCCCCACAGGAGTCCCCAGAATGTTAGGGCAAACAGAATCGTGATCGGATGCAGATCGAGACCTTCGCCCATGATCCGTGGTTCAATCACATTGCCAATCAACATCTGCACACTTCCCGGCAATAGCAGCACCCAAAGCAGCATCCAATCACCACCAAATTGGGCGTAGGCAACCGGTAGCGGCAGCAGCGTTGCAATGATGGAACCGATGGAAGGAATAAAATTTAGAATAAACGTCAACACCCCAAACACAATCGCCAGTTCCAGACCTAGTTGGGCCAAGATGATCGTCACCAGAATTCCCGTGAAGGCTGACAGGGCCGTTTTGGTAGCCAGATAACGGCGTATGTTGCTTTCTACTCCCGCATAAACACTGCCAACAATCTTTGCCGGATCACGGCCGGCAAGTAAGAACAGCACAAAGATGAACATGAAGGTAAAGGTGGAAAAAAGTCCCACCGCGGAACCGATGGTTCCCTTGAGGAATCGGATCAATACACTTTTTAATTCTTCCATCATTTGTTGCCAGGCCTCTTCCATGCGATCCGAATCAAGCAACTTGCGGAATAAGTTTTTGGAGGACTTCTCGGTGTCCGCAGGACCCGTGTCCGAATCCTCAGTTGCCATGGACTCAGCTGCCCGTGTGGACTCAGCGGTAACTGAAATCGCGCCGCCATCAGGCAGATCGACAGCCAGGTCGCCACTCGCATGGGGGTCGGCTAGCGGATCATTTGCAGTGCCAGCCAGTCGTTCCTTGCTTTTATCCAGGATCTCGTGTTGCAGGTCATCGAAATTTTGTACGTACCGATCTGCCGATCGGTAAATTTCCTGAGCCGTGTAGCTCAACAGGAGCAGAAATCCTAAAGTTGCGATGAGCACCACCAGCAGTACCATCAACATCGATAGCCAACGTGGAAATCGGGCTCGAGTTTCCAAAAAATCCGAAATGGGGGCCACCACTGCCACCACAAACAGGCCCAACACGAAAGGAATCATCACGCTCCGTGTGAACCACAGCATATAGGCCAGAGCAACGCCAGCGAGTACCATGGCTGAGGTGGTTAACACCGTCCACTGTTCGCGCTGCCACCTATCGGATGCGGTGTCTTGATTCTTGTTTTCCATGCTCATTACTCTAACCTGAAGTTGCATATATAACCATGTCCTTACGTTTTCTCCCAAGGTGTTGCCTTTGCCTGTCCCTGCTGGCGCTTATGGCCGCCCACACGACTGTTGTATATGCCGACAAACCCAATATTTTGTTCATCGCCATTGACGATCTCAATGATTGGGTCGGGCCGTTGCGAGGCCATCCACAGGTTCAAACTCCTCATATGGATCGATTGGCAGAGCGGGGAACCACCTTTACCAATGCGCATTGCCAGGCTCCTCTCTGCAATGCCTCTCGCACCAGTCTCATGACCGGATTACGTCCTGATACGACCGGCATCTACGGTTTGGCTCCCTGGTTCCGCGATGTTGAAGCATTTCAGCAAGTCGTATCATTGCCACAGTATCTCCACGCTCATGGGTATCAAACTTACAGCACCGGTAAGATTTATCACGGCAACTACGGTCGTAAAAAGATCGATCATGAATTCCAGGTTCTTGGCCCACCTACCGGAGTCGGTGTATGGCCCAAGTCGAAACTGGTCGATACTCCCACTCCACACAAACTGGTCGACTGGGGAGTCTTTCCCCACCAGGACCAGGACAAGGGCGACTATCAGGTGGCCAGTTGGGCCGTAGAACAACTTGATCACATGCCGCAAGAGCCATTTTTTCTGTCAGTTGGTTTTTTCTTGCCCCATGTACCTTGCTACGCCACCCAAAAGTGGTTTGATCTCTATCCCGAGGAGTCGCTTCAGTTACCACCGATTTTGCGCAACGATCGCCGTGATACACCGCGCTTTTCCTGGTACATGCACTGGAGTCTTCCCGAACCGCGACTGGATCATTTGCAAGAAGCTAACCAATGGAAGAATTTAGTTCGCTCCTATCTGGCATGCATTAGTTTTGTCGACCATCAGGTGGGCCGTGTGCTCGATGCGCTGCGCCGCAATAGGCTGGAAGAAAACACGGTCGTGGTCCTTTGGTCCGACCACGGCTGGCATTTGGGGGAAAAGCGGATCACCGGAAAAAATTCACTTTGGGATCGTTCCACCCGCGTCCCTTTGATTTTCGCAGGACCTCATATTGCTCGCGACGCCCGTTGCGAGCGTCCGGCCGAGTTGCTGGATCTATACCCAACTTTATTGCAGCTCGCTGGGCTGCCCGAAAACGACCAACTCGAAGGCCATAGTCTGGTGCCACAACTTGAGCATGCGGCTGCGCCCCGGTTGTGGCCGGCAATCACAACACACAATCACGACAATCACGGCATTCGGACGGAGCAGTGGCGTTTCATCCGCTATGCGGATGGAGCCGAAGAGTTATACGACATGCACGCCGATCCCCACGAGTGGCACAATTTGGCGAGTGATCCTGATCATCAGGCAATGTGTAACGAGCTGAGTCGGTGGATCCCCTCTCCCAGTGTCCAACCAGCGCCCGGGAGTGCCCATCGGATTCTGACCTACCTGCAAGGGGTAGCTACCTGGGAAGAAAAAATTATTGTCCCCAACGAGCCGATACCAGAAATTGTTGAGTCAATAAAATAAAAAAGCGGGACTCGAACGAGCCGAATACATTTCGACTGGACAAATCAGTCAGGGGCAAGTGAACCGATTTGCCAAAGTTCGTTCGAGACCCCGCGGGCCAGTGTGTAAGCAGCTTCAGGATCAACCTGCGACTGCCGCTCACCTAATACGCAGTTACCATGCCAGAGGCGAATTTTCCGGTTGTGTCTCAGCCGGTTGGTTGTATCGCAACGTCTGTCTATGTAATACTTTAGGGTGAGACAAAGAGCTCGGTGAATAGTTTGTTATGCCCACGGGTTAGGGTGCCTTGGTCTGCATCCTTCGATTTGAAAGCCGCTTTGACTGTAGTAGCTTGCAACAAACGCTCAAATCTAGCACGACCCCTAGTTTTTACGGGTAAAATGAATCGGACAAGCTCCTCCATCTGTCTCAAGATGAGATTCACGTTGGCAAGGTGGTCTGTAAGATCTTTTATGGAAACAACTTACGGAAATGTTACCAAATTTGTCATCAACACCTGGGCTGCTTGCCAAGTTGATCAGCTCTCGCGAGAAGCTTGTCTGAGAATGAGATTTTGGTAACACTTCAGCAGTTGAGTCGATCGTTAACCCACCAAAGGAATTCGCACGGATGCCAAATTATCCAGTTCGTATTGGCTCTTCCCTCTGTGGCTGTCAGCAACCGCTGTTGCTGATCGCTGGCCCTTGCGTGTTGGAGGATGAAGTTGGAGCCCTGGAGATTGCCCAGCAGTTACTGCAAATTACCCGTGATCTGGAGATATCCTTGATCTTCAAAGCCTCGTTTGACAAGGCAAATCGCACCAGTGGTAAATCGTACCGAGGCCCCGGACTCGAACGTGGCTTGCAAATACTTGACCGAGTCAAATCGGTAACCGGACTGGCGGTTACGACAGACATTCATGAGCCTTGCCAGGCGGCACCGGCTGGCGAAGTATGCCAACTGCTGCAGATCCCCGCATTTCTGGCGCGGCAAACCGATCTGCTCACGGCGGCGGCTGCCACCGGCAAAGCGGTGAATGTCAAGAAGGCCCAGTTTCTCTCCCCCCTGGATATGCGCCATGTGGTCCTTAAGCTGGCCGAAGCCGGTTGCCAGGACATCTTGCTCTCAGAACGAGGCACATTTTTTGGTTACGGCAAACTTGTCAATGACATGCGTAGCATCCCTCAGATGCAAACGCTCGGCGTGCCGGTCATCTTTGATGCAACTCACAGCGTACAGGAACCGGGAGGCCTGGGTGAAACGACTGGCGGCAATCGTGCCATGGTGGAACCACTTGCCCGTGCTGCCATGGCTTTGGGCGTGGAAGGGCTGTTTTGCGAAACCCATCCCGATCCGGATCAATCCCCCAGTGACGGACCGAATATGGTTCCATTGGCTGAGATGGAGGGCCTGCTGCAGCGGTTGCTGGCGATTCGGGATACCGTACGTGGTTTAAACACTTAACCCTAAACCCCATTGAATATCTTCGCCGTGAAAACTATTTCTGTCATTCCCTCGTCCACCATGCTGGGCCACCGGTCGTTTGTCGTTCTGTTGGCAATCCTGTCGATGGGGGTTTTCCTGTCAACGGGGATGCTAGGCGGCTGTGGACAGCCGAAAAAACAAACTCCGCGCCGAGAACGCGGCAGCCAAGGCGGATTGCCTTCATCTTCAAATCGCGATCGGTCCACAGGGATACTCTTGGAGAGTATTGCCGCAACCCTCAATGACCTGCCGCGCGAAATTGATTTGGAGTTACAACCGCCTCAAGTTGTTCTCGATGCGTCCAAGAGCGGTGACCAGAAGCAAGTTCAAGCCATCTGCAGCGTCAATCCGGAGGTTCCCGATGGGCCTTACAGCTTCATTCAAGTCGTTTCTGGCAATGCTAATTTCCGCCGTTTGAGAGTAAGGGCTGGAGACATCGTACGCTATTACATTCATGTCGATCAAGAGAGTCGTGAACATGGGATCACCAAACGAAAACACCTGCAATTACCTGTGAGACGGCTTGATACGCGCAATCCCGAAAATGCGCTGATTGTCGAAGGGGGATTGACTGGCCCAGTCACTACGCCGGAACGACTGGAAATTTGGCGTTACTCGGATAAGCGAATGAATGAAATCCGTAAGCGTATCAGCCGGTACATGAAGCTGCGTTTGCCGGTGGTAGCCTGGGAGCCTACTCCAGACGAAGCAACCCTGTCGCTTTTGGTAGATCGTATCAATCTTTGGTTGCGCAGCCGTCCCGCTCTCAACTCGGGCCAGAAGTGGCAACTCGATCCGCTTTTAACCACCTTGCCTGAATCTCTTCGAATATCGAAAGAGGTTGCCGCGCCTCTGCAGGAAAATTCGTTACGTGAAGGCTTTTACTCTCAGCAAGAAGGCCGATTGTTGCAACAGGCGATTTGGTTGCGTGATATTTCTGCTTGGGCCTTCCAGCATGCACTAACCGATGTGGATGTTGCTTCTGCACTATTTGATTGGACTATCCGTAATCTGCAACTTGATGCGTCCGATAAAGATCCGATCGTCTTTCACCCATGGCAGGCGCTGATGTACGGCCATGGGACCGCGAAACAGAGAGCTTGGGTGTTTGCGGAACTCTGCCGGCAACAGCAACTCGATGTGGTGATTCTCACCACCGCATCTGATCCTGAAGAGGAGACCCATCGTGATGGGGCCCAAGGTAAAGAAAGCTCTGATGAACGAGTCGGTTCGGACAGCCAGATCCGTCACGACGGGCAGCAAGAGTGGCTCGTCGCCTTGTGGAGCGAAGGACAGTTCTATCTGTTTGATACTCAACTCGGTTTACCCATTCCCGGCATGGAGATTGGGTCGGTGGCCACACTCGTTGAAGTCCAAAAAAATCCTGCCTTGTTAAGACGCCTCGACTTGGATCCTGAGCATCCGTACCGAATCGACGCCAATGCATTGACGCATGTAGAAGCAACCCTGATTGCCTCACCCTTACAGCTTTCACGCCGAGCTCTGTTGTTGGAAAACTACCTGGAGGGGGAGTATTCGGTAGTGCTTGCCGCTGACAACCGACGGTTGACGGAGGATCTTAAGCAGCACGACTCACTCGCTGGTGTGAAATTGTGGACCGAGCCCTTCCGCGCAATCCGGGCCCAGCACACGATCAAACCGACTGCCAGACAACAGGCCGCATTGCGGATTGCCGTATTCGCACAGCGTCCCAAGCTTTGGAAAGCACGCGTCCTGCACTTTCAAGGTTTAAAACCTATTCCTTACGAACTGCGTGATGATCCATTGGCCGAACCCAATCGAGGGCATCGCGACGCCTTGCGCCTCTATCAGGATCGATCGGTTCGACCATCCGATCAGCAGCTAAGCGAATTGCAACCCAGCAAGCAAATTCTCTACCGTACGGCCAAGCTCGACGCCAGTTACTGGTTGGGTTTGCTCTGCTACGACATGCAGAAATACTCTTCCGCAGTGAGCTGGTTAAAAAACCGAACTTTGGATATCGAACCTCTCGGTTCCTGGGCAGACAGCGCACGTTACAATTTGGCCCGAACGTACGAGGCAGAAGGGGAACGCGAAAAGGCAATCGGACTGCTCAAGACGGGAAAAACACTGCAGCACCACGGCAACCAACTTCGGGCGCGCCAGTTGTCGGAGCAGGCGGGAGAAGGGAAATCCGTCTCGGAAGAAACTGAATAGGAGCTTTCTGATAGATACTGGGGGGTTTGGGGGGATACCCCCCAATGAGCTACTCAATGACTATCCATTCTCTATTGTGTCTCTCAATGAATTGCTCTGCGAATCGGCTGAACAATTGCGGTGTGCGTTGACCAAGAGGCTGTCCGTTTTGGAGATTCATTGGGGGGTCCCCCCCCCAAACCCCCCTGTATTGTCTACCATCTGTTTCGACTGCGCCTCCAAATAACTAATTAAAATTACTCTCGCCAAGACGCCAAGATCGCCAAGATTTCCCCAAACAGAGAACCTCTTAGCATTGATTACTTTGCGATCTTCGCGTCTTGGCGAGATTCCATTCTTGCTTTTTTGAGCTTATATCATCTCCCACTTCCCGCTCTCCGCTCTCCCGACACGGTTGCCTTACGAACAACCAATCGCCACAATGGGGCACCGTAGCGTTTTTCAGCTCCTCTAGCCTTTTTCCCACGCACATCTCATGCACCTGCTCGATTACCTAGTCCTGATTGGCTACTTCCTGTTGATGTCCGGCATTGGTTTTTGGGCCATGCGGCGGATCAAGGTTCAGGAAGACTACTTCATGGGTGGGCGTGGCTTTGGCAAATTGTTGCAAACGTTCGCTGCTTTCGGTGCGGGCACTGGCTCTGCCGATCCGGTCAATACGGCGCGGACTACCTTTACTGGTGGCGCTAGCGGTATGTGGAGTGTGATGTACTGGCTCTTCGTGACTCCCTTTTATTGGATCACCGGTGTCTGGTATCGTCGGATGCGGCACTTCACACTAGGTGACTGGTTCGTGGAACGCTACGAATCCCCTCGCTTGGGCGCGGCTTACGCCCTGCTTGCTCTCCTTTGGCAAATGGTCTATAGCTCGATGCTCTTTTCAGCCATCGGCAAAGTGGCCGCACCATTGATGGGTATCGATCACGTCACGATCGGCGGTCAGGCGTACGGCCTGGAGTATATTCTGGTACCCATTTTTGGCCTCGTTGTATTGGGTTATGGGATTGCAGGCGGATTAACTGCTGCCTACTGGACTGACTTGGTGCAAGGATTGTGCATCATTCTCCTCTCCGTTTTGCTGGTGCCGTTTGGACTTGCCGAGTTGGTGCGCCAGTTTGGGGATCCAGCGACCGAAGGGATTGGCGCCGGTTTTCGCATTCTGCATGAGCAGTTACCGGTGGAGCGGTTCGACCTACTGGGTGGGGCAGGGGCCGAATTCACGCTGCCATTTCTGATCGGTGTGGTGGCACTGAATCTCATCGGCATCGTCATCCAGCCGCATTTCATTGTTACCGGGGGTGGATCGGCAAAATCTGAAACCGACGCGCGGGTTGGTCTGGTCGTGGGTAATTTTCTCAAGCGGTTTTGCACCATAGGCTGGCTGCTCACGGCACTGATCGCCTTGGCCCTCTACGCCAACGATCCAGTACTTGCAGCCGATCCTGACAAGACTTGGGGACTGGCCTCCCAGCGACTGTTGGGGCCAGGTCTCACGGGACTGATGCTCGCCTGCCTGCTTGCAGCCCTGATGAGTTCGGTCGACGCTTACATGGTCGTGGGCTCAGCACTGTTTGTGCGCAATGTCTACTCACCTTTTTTCAATCCCAATGCGGGCGAACGAGAATACGTCCGTCTGGCACGTTACGTGGGTGTGGTCATTGTGGTCGGATCGGTCGTTATTTCTCTGTTCATGATGGATGTATTCAAGCAACTCCAACAAACCTGGGTAGTGTTGGTTCTATTTGCTGCTCCCTTTTGGGTTGGCATGTATTGGCGGCGTGCAACGACCGCAGCCGCCTGGGCCACCGCCCTGTTTGGACTGGTCGTTTTCTTTGCCCTGCCATGGATTCTGCCCAAGGTGGCCCCGGATATGCGTACCGATCCGCGCTGGACCGGCCTCACCAACTTCGTGGAAGTGACCACGGAACGCACCGCTTCCCCAGCCGATGTGGCCCAGCGTAATGGGCTGATCGCTGCTTGGGACGCCAAATATACCGATACGGGGCATTCCAATAAGGGGGAAGACCAGCAAAATGCGACTGCAGTATCATCTCAAGAATCGCGCCCTCTTCCTTTGACACTGGGGGATGTGTTTCAAGAAAAAGTTCGTACCGGAGGAAAGTCCATCTATTGGTCGGAAAGTGTGATTCCTGTTGACAGCCAAGGCCTGGCTGATCAGTCGGTCAGGCCCGTTCCTGTAGGAGACCCAGAAGTCTCAGGGAAAACGACACGTACCATCTTACAGTTTGCCCCAGAAATTCCACGTAAAGCGAGTGGTAGTTTTAATGTTGATTTACTGGTTTACGATCTTCTGGGCATCGATTTGCAAAGTAAATCGGACGGTGATCTCAAAGCGCTGGCATTGGCACTGAAATGCATTCTTCCATTCATTGTCATGATCGGTGTCAGTTTCATCACGCCACGCAACAGCCAAAAAGCTCTCGATCGCTACTACGCAAAAATGAAAACAGCCGTACTACCCGATCGAGACGAAGATCATCGTCATTTGGAGGAAGTATTGGCTAACCCGGCCCAGACAGAATCGTTAAAGCTGTTTCCTGGTACATCGTTGGAATTTAACAAACCAACACGAGTTGACGTACTCGGTTTCCTGGTTTGCGTAATTGCCTGCTTCGGTATCATTGGCCTGGCTTTGTGGGTGGTGCAAATTGGGGGATGAGCTGGGTTTATTGCGACAAGCCGAACTTGGACAATGTTCGCGTGGGATGTTTTTTAAGAGGCGGAGTTGATTTCGCGAACATTCTCCAAGATTCGTATGGCTGGATATTATTGCGCCAAGCCGAACTTGGACAAAGGCTCCTGGTTCCAGCCTGCTGGCCTCACCAGTGACAACCTTAACGGAACTTCCCCATTGAATTGACAAGGCGTGTCCAGGCTGAGAAACTGCACATGTCAACCCAACGCTGGAGGATCATGCGATGCGACCTGTTCTTGGTTTACGACTGATCTGTCTGTTGTCTATCGTGTATGCCTTGGAAGCTGCGATTACACTCGCACCGGCGCGTGCAGAAACGCCTCAAGTCGCCATAGGAGCCAATCTGGCTAAACACTATTGCGAGCTAGCCGACATCTCTTCTGGGATCTGTTCTATCATCGGTTGTGACGACAGCCAACTTCCAATCGCCATGGCGATGGAGGAAGCAACCGGGACCGGACGCTTCTTTGTGCATGTCATTGACTCACGACCGACTGCGGTTGCCAAATTGCGCACAGCCGTCGACCAGGCTGGCTTGTACGGAAAACAAATTGTCGTGGAGCAAGGCAAGATGGGGTATTTGCCTTATGCGAGCGGGATGATCGATTTGCTGTTGGCGATCGACTTGACTGAAGAGCAATTGAATCAATTGTCGATAGCAGAGATTCACCGTGTGTTGCGTCCTGGAGGTCAGGCAATCTTGGGTCGCCGTAGCCTTCGCAGCGCTGGAGCGACCAATCTTCATCGAGCCCCGCTGAACAAGTGGGAGCCCTTTATCGATCAAAGTAACGACAACGGACTACTTATCAAAGAACGAAAGGAAAATGATTTTGGCAGCTGGTTTCAACTGACGAAACCAGAGCAAACCGGCGCAGACACTTGGAGCCACTGGGAACATGGCCCCGATAATAATCCTGTCTCCAGCGATGCGCTCATTCGGGCCCCCTATCGGACCCAGTGGTTGGGCCTGCCGCTCTACATTGCCATGCCGGCCATCACCACTTCTGCGGGCGGCAAGCTCTACATCGCCATGGGCCACATCGCCCATCATCGGCGCGAAGAACCTTGGCTCAACACATTGCTCGCACGCAACGCTTACAACGGCTCGATCTTGTGGCAACGGAAGCTGCCCGATGGCTACCTGGTCCATCGGTCGGCATTTGTTGCGACCGACCAAACTTTTTACATGATCGACGAATCGGAAACAGGTTGCCTGTTGCTCGATCCCGATACGGGCCAACAGCAGGAGAGAATTAGCGTGCCGGAACTTGAAGGCCAAATTTGGAAGTGGATGGTCATTCAGGATGGTGTTCTCTATGTCTTGGCCGGCAACAAAAAAGGGGCTGCGCAAACCACCATCGTCCGTAGTCAGTACCCTCATTGGAGCTGGGGAGAGCTGAGCCAAGGCTACTATCAAAAACAAGTCCCCTGGGGTTTCGGCACCACCATCCTGGCTTACGACCTGGCTGGTAGAAAGCCGCTCTGGATCCATCGAGAAAAGGACCGTATCGATTCGCGGGCCATGGTCATGGGGGCAGGGCAAATTTTTTACTACGGTCCCGATTCGCATGTCGGTTGTCTCGACGCAGCCACAGGCAAGCCGGTGTGGACCAATCGTGATCCGGAAGTCCGACAACTGATTGAACAGCCGGGAGAAGGGCTCAGTTCCACACCCGGTTTCCGTTCCGCCTGCTTCACCCTTTTTACACCGCAAACCTTGTGCTTTGAGGGGCAAACACGCATGAATGTGGTGGCCCTCTCAACCACCGATGGTAAGTTGTTGTGGCAGCATCGCAAGACGACCAACAATCCTAACATGATCTATGCCGATGAGCGTCTTTACGTGGGGGTTGGGCCGGAGGGTAATACCTTGGCCCTCGATCCACTTACGGGCGAAACTCTGGAAGATTTGGGATTCAAAAAACGCTCGTGTGCGCGCCTGACCGCCACCGCCGATTCGTTCTTCTGCCGCGGTTGGCCAGAAGGCTTAACGCGTTATGACCGCAAGACTGGCAAGGTGCTATTCAATGGTGCCTTCCGGCCCTCCTGCAACGACGGTGTGGTCCCGGCCAATGGGCTCCTCTATGTGGGACCGTGGGCCTGCGATTGCAACTTGTCGGTGATGGGCCGTGTGGCCCTTTGCTCGGCGCACGATTTTCAACCCAACACGCAAGTTGCGCACACGGGTCAACTGAAAACGGGTCAACTGGAAACGGGCCGACTGGAGACGGCCCCCAATGCGGCCGACTCGATCACTCCCTTAGAATCATCGGAACTCGATTGGCCCACCTATCGGGGTAACCGGTCGCGGACCGCTGCCAGTCGGGCCAGCGTGTCGGGCGACTTATCACGGATTTGGCAGTTTACTCCACCCGCGCCAGTTCGACCGACAGCTCCCACCGCAGCGGGAGGATTGATTTTCACCGGCGGTGACGATGGCATCGTCCGCGCCATCGACGCGACCACCGGGAAACAAACATGGACCTTTTTGACGGCAGGACCCATTCTGCAACCACCTACGATCCGGGAGGGACGCGCCTACGTTGGCAGTGGAGATGGCTTCGTCTATGCGCTAGAGGCTCAAACGGGCCGTTTACTGTGGCGTTTCCATCTGGCACCTCACGACCGACGGATCATGGCCTACGGCAAACTCAGCTCGACCTGGCCGGTCAACAGTGGCGTTTTAGTGGAGGACGGGGTGGCTTATGCGGCGGCTGGTATCGTTGATTATGACGACACCTATCTTTGCGCCTTGGATGCGCACAGCGGTAAGTTGATTTGGCGCAATGACAGCTCGGGCCATTTGGATCCCACGCTGCGTAAGGGCATCTCGGCCCAGGGCACACTCACTATTGCCCGAGGTCGAATCTGGATGGCAGGGGGAAACGTGGTCTCACCTGCCGCCTACGACCTGCAGACCGGCCAATATGTCGGTGCGCCAGTCGGTGATGGTTCTCCCCAAGCGAATCGGGGAGAAGAGATCGCCCTGTTTGCGGACCGGTATCTGATGCTCGGCGGTCGTCTGCGTTATTCGGCCGTCCGCAATGTGGTCAATCCGGGCTCGTATACCTTGCAATCGATCGACACCGAGCGGAAGTTGGGCACAGCATTACCGCTGAGCACAGGAAAAATTACTCCTGCCTGGGATGGGGAGTTGCTGGTAGCGGTCAATGGCCGCGAGCAACCACTTGTGGGTTACTCAGTTGATCAGTTTCAACATTACTTGGAACAGGGTGAGCGAAATCAGCGGCCAGCGCCGATATGGACCACCAGCGCGTTGCCAGGCAGCGACACACTTTCTGTGGCTATTGCCCAAGACGCCATCCTCACGGTTTGCAAAACGCTTAAGTTTCGTGATTGGCGCGCCAACTGGAGCCTCTGCGCGTGGGACCGTGAGCAGGGCAAATTGCTCACGCAAACACCGATCTCCGCCGAAGCATTGCCGGGCGGCTTGCTGGTCAATCGGGAGGGACGTGTCGTGGTTGTTCTTCAGGACGGTCGTATTGCTTGCTACGGTGGAGCCAAGATACTTCAGGCCAGTGCAAAATATTACACCGACTTAGCTCGTCGCGATTTGAAACAGCGCAGGGCAGCCATTCAGTTTTTACGTTCTGCTTTGACCACGGCCAACAGCTCGGTCAATCGTCAATTGATCCAAAACGAATTGGATACCCTGGGAGTCCATTTTGGTGATCGAGCCACAAAAAATGGTGGCATCGCCAATTGGCACATTTTGGGCAATGTCCCATGGGATCTGGCCAAGAACCCTATGGACAAACCATTTGTGGGAGAACCCTTGATCGATATTGGGCAGGCGCTAACCGTCGGCAAAAGGACGCTCCGTTGGAGCCCTTACACGACCGACGATAAGTTTGGCAAAGTCGATTTGGTGAGTGTCCTGGGGCAGCAGACCAATGCGGCCGCTTATGCTTATGCGGAAATTAGACTTGCGGCTGCAGCGGACCTGGAACTGAAAATTGGCAGCAACGATGGATACAAATGCTGGTTCAATGGTCAGGAAGTGGGCCGCTATGACGGCGGTCGTGCCTACTCGCCCGATCAAAACAGCCTGCCGGTTCATGCCCAGCAGGGAGTGAACAAAATCTTGATGAAGGTGACCCAGATGGGATCCAGCTGGGCCTTTAGCGTGCGCTTGACCGAACCTTCGGGGGCGCCTGTTGATTTGACACAACCATGAAACAATTCTCCTCACTACTTTCGTTATTGATCTGGTTCGGTGGAATGGGCCTAGTCTCCTCATTTGCCTGTGACGAGGGGATGATACGCGATGCGGCTTTTGAGCAGCCTCGTGATATTTTCAGGCTTTGCGTGTTTCACCGGGCTGACGATGCAAACGGAGATGCAAACGGACGGGCCATTGCCAAACATCTTGGGTCATGGTTGGAAACCGACGGTGCCGCTTTCAATCTAGAAATTGTTCTGGTGGCGGCCGACGACCCGGCAGTACGCTGGAACGACTACGGTCTGCCCGCCGCCCCACCCGAATTGCCGGTGGTTGTATTGGTGGGAGAGCGACCAGCCGACCCTCATAACATTCATTCGCGGCGGAATTTTTTCGTCGATTATTGGCAGCCAGAGCCTACCTCAGCCGATTTGGAAACGTTACTCGATTCCCCAGCTCGTGAAGCAATCCGCCGTGAATTGGTAAAGAACCTGGCAGTGATTGTTCAAGTACCGGGAAGTGACGACAACCATCAGCATCTGCATTCGGTGGTGACTCCCATCTGCCAGGCGGGATTTGGTAAACAGGCCTGGGGCGTGGCATCGGTGACCATCGACCGCCATGACCCAAGAGAACGATTGCTCCATTCCTTTCTCGGTACCCAGCCAGACGGACCCGACTGGATCGGTGTGGTGTTTGGCCGGGGTAAGTTCATGACGCCGTTGGAAGGAGAAGAAATTACTGCTGCAGGTATTCAAGCACGGTTAACCACCATTGCCGCTGACTGCACTTGTTCTCAATCCCCTTCACGACTGGGGGTCGATTTACCGATGTGCTGGGAAACGGCCGATGATGAAGGTGTGATCCGTCTGGCCCCTGAGCCACTGGATACGGATGCTATAAAGTTAGCGTCGGACAACACAACGACAACCCCTGGAGCAATGTCGGAACAGCCAGTCCTATCCTCGGTGGCACAGGTCACCTTCTGGTTGTTCGGAGGAATGATCGTGTTTGCAGGAATTGGCTCAGCTGCAATTCTCTGGCGCCACTCACAGTGATCACCTGCATCGATCACCGAGCCACTGGGAAATGCGAAATCGACACCTTCGGTAAACTTCCAGCCCGAGATGTCGACATTGACCGACATCTGATTGTTGAGTTCGATCCATTCAAGTATTTCAGCGGTTCCAACCGGGTTGTATATCATTTGATAGCGGTTTGGATGCGGAGAAAGCTTCCGAAGTGGCCGCAATGGTGGTCAGTTACATCGCGACCGACAATTACGAGGCCGGCGTTACGGCTGCCCGGCACTTAGCCACCGTCCTCAAGCAGACAAGCGGTACAAATTGAAAGGATTGTGAACCGTCAGCTGCCTCGTCCAACATCACTATCTGAAGACCAAGTAGAGAACAGCCATTGTCAGAAGAATACCAAGTGTGATTAACTTGTAGTTGAGTATGCCACTCCAGCCTGGCGCTCGTAACGGTTCCAAAGGCGAACTCCACGTGAGGTCAACGTTCTCGCCTGCCGTGCCGGCTTTAGGTCTCGCTTTTGCCAACACGACTTGCAACATGACGCACGAGCAAAAGAGCACAAACGAAAGGAGCATAAAGTCGTTGTTTAAGTCAAGTGGCAACGTCGCATACTTCTTGACAACAATCATTGCCACGCACATGGCCGATCCGACCCAGAGCGTCCATTGTGCCGAGAAGGCGGTGGCCCCTTTCCAAAACACTCCTAGCAAGAAGACACAGGTGATGGGAGGAGCAATGTGCACGATGATCTCGTTGAGCGTGCGGAAGATGCTGTCGCTGGTTCGCAAAACGGGAACGAGCCCAAGGGCAATCGCCAACGCGACGGCGGCAGCAATACGCCCCACAGTCACCAATTGATGGTCTGTTGCCTGGGGCCGGAATCGCTTGTAGAGATCAAAAGAGACGAGCGTTGAAATCGAATTCAGGGCCCCGGAGACGGTCGACATCAAGGCGGCCAATATCGCAGCGATCATCAACCCGACCAAGCCGGTTGGCAGCAGTTGTGTGATCATCAACGTGTAGATATTTTTGGTGTCAACCTCTCCGTCGGAGTCGATTGGCAGCGAACTAATGTCGAATAGACCCTTGGATGCCAGCGTATAAGCCAACAAGCCTGGCAACACAAAGATGAAGACCGGCAAAATCTTGATGCATGCGGCAAAAAGTGGCCCGACCCGTGCGTGGTTCTCGTCCTTCGCACCTAGCACGCGTTGCACAATGGTCTGATCGGCACACCAGTACCAAATGCCTATGACCGGGTACCCGAGCATGATTGAGTACCAAGGCATATGGCTTTCATCGCCCGTCGGACGCAACATTGAAAGGCGGTTGAGCTCTCCTTGTTCTGTTAGAACGGTCGTCATCTCCGACCAGCCGCCCATCTTTTCTAGGGCAAACCAGGTAATCGTACATGCGCCGAGAATCAAGATGACGGTCTGAATCGCTTCCGTCAGCACCACCGCGAGCAAGCCGCCAACAATGGTGTAGATTGCAGTGAGTAGGGCAATCGTGACGATGCCGGTGTAAAAATTGATACCAAAGATCTCCTCAATGACTAGCCCTCCTGTCAAGAAGGACATGCCAATGTGAATACTAATGGCGCCGACGAGCGAAAGCACAGCCAGCCAATCGCGGCAATTGCGGTTGTAGCGCTGCTCGAGGAAGTCGGGCAATGTTGATACACGTGCTCTGATATAGAACGGTGCGAAAAACAGTCCCAGCAGAATCAGAGTGAATGCAGCCATCCATTCGAAATTGCCCTGCAGCAAGCCTTCGTCATAGCCGGCTTGCGCCAGCGATACTAAATGCACACAAGAAATGTTTGTCGCAAACAAAGCCATGCCGATCACTGGCCAAGTTAAAGTGCCGCCAGCAAGAAAATAGTCACGTCCTTCGCCAGCTGAGGACTTCTTTTTCATCAGGACACCTGCATACAAACCGAGTGCAACAACACCCAAGATGTAGGCAATAGTGATAAAATAGTCGAGTGGTTGAATCTGCATGGGAACCTTAAAAGTATTTTGTGCAATTAATGAGGTTAACTCTCCTCGAGTTGCGAATATCAACAATCCTGATTTGTATCGTAGCGTGCTGAAGAGGCACTAGAAACTCACGAGCTCCGTCTACGGATTTTTCCAAATACATTGATGACGAACAAAATAGGGATCCTCGCCATAGGTCCCCATAGAGATGCCCCACTTCGGCAGGACATCGATTAAGGAGGGGTTGGTCAATTCCAGTTGAAACAGACCGGGTGCTTTGGGTTGGATTATCAAGTCATGCACAACAATGTGGAAAATGACATGATCAATACGATGACGACTGATCGAATCATGGTTGATCGCTGCCGACACCTGGTAGGGCCGCTCGGATCTGTTCGAGCGTGACTCCCAAGATTGTTTGGGACAATCGATCAAGCTGCTGTGGGTCGCCTTCAAAGTGAAAAGTCTCTTGAATGTGCTCTCCCGTTTCTCCTGCTTTGAGAGACAGTGCGGGACTTGATGTTTCTAACTCGTAGAAGGGGCCGAGTGGCTTTTTGCCTGGCTCAGGTGCACCGTCGTTGTACGCGTTGATGACATCGCCAGCAAACGGTTTCTTTTGAATCTCCCATTTTGAATTAACGTATTGCGTAATCTCAGGGCCAGGCTGATTGTACTTGACAATGGTCAAGACGCTACGAGCTGCGTCGTAACTACCACAGATTGGCGTAGCACGCTGTGGCGACAGACCAATTTTGCCTCTTTGCTTCCCATCGCCCAAAAAGAACAGAACACCATCGGCTATTCGGATTCGATTTTCCGGCACTTTACCAAAATAGTCATCGTTCATCACTTGCCCTGTTCCCCCGTCCGCATCCCTGCGAAAGGGGACTACGATCGTAGTCTGCGGGCCGTGTTTGTACATGCCCAAGATCCAAATCGAAAGTAATCCGGTTTGCTGCGACCAATCGCTTTCTCCAATATTGGTCAGGCGATTTGTCGTTCGATATCCGACAGACGCAACCTTCGCACAATCGCTTCCCAATAAATTGACAATCTCTTCGGTGTTCAGTAGCTCAATTTGTCGCTGGATCTGTAGGTTAAAAGAGGTTCCCAAATAGTTAGTCAGTTTCGATTTGCGCATCAACGTAATGTGCCGTGTATCTTTTGCCGTTATCTGAAACGGCTGGGTGTCAATTACCGCAGGAGTCTGCCATTGTGAAAACTCGAATTTGGATCCAGGTGCAAAGAAGATGCTATATTGACCTCCCTCTGGTCCGAACCAAAGCCGTTCTTCTCCTCCGAATACATTAATCTGCGCACCGTCGACGATCCCGCTAGTGATCTGTTCATAATTGATCCAGCCGTAGCTGATTCCCTCTTGGCCTGCAGCAGAAGATGTCATCACCCGGCCCTGATAGTCAGGCACGACTACCAGCTGAGGACCAGTGTCGTCCTTGCCTAAAACCACAGCTTCAACGTGTGATGCAAGAAAATTGACGTCTTCTCCAAACGTTCGCTCGTCTTCCAAATCATTAGCATATACTCTTCCTGGTAAATGAGACAGGATACTCATGACAATCACCCATCCAATCGTATGTAATTTTGTTTGCATCTATTTTCTTGAAGGTAAATGAAATCATTGTAAGAGCGTGACGACGGCAATCATATTGTAGAGCCGAATACAGTAGCAACCGCATCTCGCTTGACAAGAAGTTGGGGCGAGCCACGTCGTGTCCAGCCGCTAAAGTTCATTATAGAGACAAAATGGCAGTCACTAACAATTGGGTCGCTTGTACGCTGGCCAGGCGGTTGGTCATTTGAACCTACCTGAAAGTCTTCGCGACATCAAAAACCGTTTATGCAATGATGGCATAAAGCACTATCGCAAGGAAAACGTCACGCAGCTCATACTACCTACGAACTACAAAGCCGAACATGTTTTATTGCGACAAACAAATGCTTGTTTACGACGCAATATTAAGTAATTCACAGGCACCACGCACCGAATAATCCACCTCGAGACGATCGGTTCAACTTTCTCCAGTCCCAATAGTTTGTCTCTCTTGAAAGCATGATCTGGGGAGAACAGATGAACGTGTGACGGACAGCTGAAGGAATCTTTATCGATCACTGGAATGGGGCCCCTTACATGCTGGTTTCTACTGCCGAGCCTTGATCCGCATAGCTGGCGTGAGCAGTCCAGGTGGAATCGGGTAGCCTTGAGATAGTTGCCTCAGTCATTTTGACACAAAGGGCTGAGCTCGATGCTCATTGGTTAAGACGGAGACGGCTTTCGTGCTATTCGTGGTTCTCTTCGATCGAACAACTCGTGAATGCAAACACGAGTGCTTTGTCCATGTTAGATAACGGCTAACAATGAAGTAACGCTCGTCGTGCCGTCGCTCTTTTCCGTAATTCGAATCGCCATGCCGATCGCCTTGATGTGGGCTACTGTTTCTTGAAGGCGAAATCCTTTGCGAGTACGCCTCGGATCTGGCAGAGACTCAAAACTATTCCAAGTCATCCAACAATTCCACCGCGGCAAATTTTTTGCCTTCTAACATTGCCAGACTTGCGCCGCCGCCGGTGCTGACGTGGGACACCTGATCGGCAAATCCCAATTGCTCAATTGCCGCGGCGCTGTCCCCACCGCCAATGATGCTGACTGCGTCGCCCTGGGCAATCGCTTCGGCGACGGCTCTGGTACCCGCGTCGAAGGGAGGCATTTCAAAAACTCCCATCGGACCGTTCCAAACCACCAGTTTGGCTTGACGCACCACATCTGCAAACATGGCCGCCGTCTGCGGGCCAATATCGAGTCCTTCGAAACCTTCGGGGATTTCGCCAGCCGCAACCGTTTGTTGGTTGCAATCGGAACTGAAATCGTCTCCACAGTGAGTATCGATTGGCAGTTTTAATTTTTGGCCACCTTTTTCCAGTAACTTTTTGGCCAATTCGACTTTGTCGGGTTCTACCAGGCTACCTCCCACCTGACCACCTTGTGCCAGCGAAAAAGTGTATGCCATCGCGCCACCGATCAATACCTGGTCGCATAGACCCAGCAGGTTGTCGATCACGTTAATTTTGTCCGATACTTTGGCCCCACCCAATATGGCCACGAAGGGTCGTTGAGGGTTGGAAATCGCATCGGTCAGGTATTGAATCTCCTTGGCAACCAGAGAGCCCACCACTTTGGGTTTGTCTCCCATCGCTTCTGGTACCGCGACCATTGACGCATCGGCCCGATGGCAAGTTCCAAACGCATTGTTGCAATAAACATCTCCCAGTTCGGCAAGCGCTTGGGCAAATGAACGATCTCCCTGCTTTTCACCCGGATTGAAGCGCAAATTCTCCAATACCAGCACGCCCCCATCGGTCAGTCCACTTGCCTTACTGCGTGCCTCATCCCCCACCGTATCGCGGGCAAACAAGACCTCACGGCCCAACAGTTGGCCCAACCGTTCGGCCACCGGTTGCAAGCTGAATTTTGTGTCACTTGAATCTCCCTTGGGCCGGCCCAAATGGCTCATGAGAATCACGCGTCCACCCCCCTCCAGTACTTTTTCGATCGAAGGCAAGGCCATGCGAATCCGGCGGTCATCGGTAATTTGCTGCTGGTCGTCCAGGGGGACATTGAAATCGACTCGCATCAGTACTGTTCTTCCAGCAACATTCACATCCGCAATCGTTTTCTTAGCCACAACAATGGGTTCCTTAATGATTCGATAGGTTACGCAATGATCGATCCAACCCGTCACGGTAACACGAATAGCCCCTTAAGGCCAGAACTCATGGGGCGTGGATTAATCGAGTGACCACGAATCGCACGATGTTCTGTAGCTAGAGGGCCCCTTGAAGTCTTCGATAGATTATGTTCAGGTTAGAAGAGAAAGGTGGGGGCCATGAACTTTGCATGCAAGGTGATTCTGTGTGGAGCCGTGCTGTGCGTTGGCGGATTTGCTTGGGCACAACAGAAAGAAATCCCCGTGTCACTCAGGCCGTGGACGGACTGGGCTACCTGGCAAGACAAGCACGCGAATTGCCCTTCTCCTTACAATAAGGCCAGCGAGCACCTTTGCTTTTGGCCCTCTCGGTTATCTCTGACGGCGGAACCTAATCTGGGCACCTGGTCGGTCGAGGTGACTCTCTTTGCGCAGACATGGGTTCCCTTGCCAGGCAGTGATAAAAATTGGCCACTCGATGTGCATGCGAACGATCAGTCGCTGGCGGTGATTTCACGCGAGGGACAACCGTGCGTACAATTGCCCGTCGGACAGCACACACTTTCCGGGCGGTTCCATTGGGACACGATGCCCCAATGGATCGCGATCCCCAAACAAATTGGTTTGTTGTCTCTGGTCGTTCGCGGGCAAACGGTTCGTATTCCAAACTGGGATGCCCAGGGCCATGTGTGGCTCAAGCGAATTCGCGCTGAAGTGGCCGACAAGGATCTATTGGCTGTTCAGGTGTATCGGGTGATCGAGGATGGAATTCCCAACTGGTTGCAGACGCAGATTGAGTTGACTATTTCCGGCAAGAGCCGGGAGGAACAATTGGGCTGGGTGCTGCCCCAGGGCTGGCAACTGGCGCAGCTCGACAGTTCCATTCCAGTGGCAGTGGACGAGCAGGGCCGCATGAAGGCTCAGGTACGCGCTGGCAAGTGGAAAATTGACCTCCGTGCGTTTCGATCGGATGGCGGGGGCGAATTTGGTTATGCGACCGAAGCGGAGCCGATCGTCGATAATGAGCTGATCGGCTTCCGGGCGAAATCGGAATTTCGCTTAGTGGAACTGGAAGGAATTCCAGTGATCGATGTGACCCAAACCACCTTTCCACAACCGTGGCGGAACCTGCCAGTCTATCGATGGCAGACCAGTTCGCCATTTCAGTTGGTTGAAAAAATGCGAGGTATGGGACTCCGCCGGCCTGAAGGGCTGAAAATTGAGCGCCAGTTTTGGCTTGATGAGGACGGCCAAGGGCTTACCTATTGTGATCGAATCCAGGGGCGGATGCAACAGATCTGGAGACTGAATGTTTCCGACCTGCAGCAGCTGGGCGCGGTCCGCATCGACGGCGAAGGACAATTGATCACCATCGATCCGCACACCGGCGCCGAAGGCGTGGAAATCCGCAACCGCAATCTCAACCTGGAAGCGGTCGGCCGCATCGATCGTACCCGGGAACTCTCCGCAGTCGGCTGGCAAACCGCTGCGGATTCGCTTGGGCTGACACTCACATTGCCTCCGGGTTGGCGTGTCTTTGCTCTGTTCGGACCTGACCAGGTGGATGGAGACTGGTTGACCACCTGGACTTTGTTGGATCTGTTCCTATTATTGATTTTTTCCTTGGCTGTTTGGCGTCAATGGGGCTCGGTGGCCGGCATCGTGGCGCTGCTGGCATTTGGATTGGCTTACCACGAACCGGGCGCACCTCGCTTGACCTGGCTGTTTTTATTGATGCCCTTGGCTCTGTTGCGAGTGATGCCACCAGCCAGCAACCTGCGCTGGCTCCTGGCATGGAAATATTTGGCGACGACCATGTTGATTTTATGCCTGGTTCCGTTCGTGGCCAGGCAAATCCAAACGGCCATCTACCCGCAGTTGGAACGCCCGGGAATCGCCTACTCAACCCGTGGAGTGTTCTGGCCATGGACTACTGGGCACCGGCGAGCAGCTCGAATGTCAACGCCGGTGGTGGATGCTGCACCGTTTGAAGCTCAAAACATCTTGCTCAATGGCTTAATGGGAGTTGAATCCGCCCCGAATTCGGATGAAGTGAGATTGGGCAAACAAGCGAAATTGGGTAGCGAAATCACGAATTTCAACCGCTCGAATATGCAACAAGAACTACAGGCTAAAATCCAAACGGGTCCGGCGAAACCCGAGTGGAGTTGGAATCAGGTCACCTGCCGCTGGGATGGTCCCGTGACGACCGATCAGCAAATCGATCCGATCCTGATTTCGCTACAGCAGCATCGTTTGCTGACCGCTTTGAGGTTGACCCTATTGTTGTTGCTGGCCGCAATCCTGCTGGGTGTCCGCACTCTCTGGAAGCCATTCTCTAAACGGACGCTAGCCACAGTGGTTGTGCTTTTCACCGGTTTGCTTCCAGGTCGTGTCGAGGCGCAATTCCCAGACTCATCGATGCTCGATACGTTGCGTCAGCGTTTGCTCGAACCGGCCGACGCTTTTCCCCAGGCAGCGGATATACCCCAGGTGAAATTACAAGTCTTTGAAGATCGAATCGTGATGGAGGCAGAAATTCATGCGGCCCTCGAAGTGGCGGTTCCTCTGCCAGGCCGCTTACCGACCTGGTCCCCAATGTCCGTCCGCATCGATGATCAGTCACAACCGATCGTCTGTCGCAAAGACGGCTACCTGTGGGTACTGGTGCCGGCAGGTGTCCATCAGGTGGTGGTTGAAGGCTTGCTGCCGCCCACGACCGATTGGGAATGGACCTATCTGTTGAAACCACGTCACATTTCGATTGTGGCACCGCAGTGGGAAGTGACCGGATTGCGTCCCGATGGGGTCGTAGAACAACAGGTATTCTTCAGCCGAAAACAGAAATCTGGCGCCGGTCTGGCAGCCTACGATCGCAAAGATTTCCAGACCCTGGTGGTAGTGAATCGACATTTGGAGATTGGCTTGATTTGGCAGGTTCACACCGAAGTCTCGCGACTTAATCCCAATGGCAAGTCGGCCTCTTTGGGCAAGGCGGTGGCGCTGAATCTACCACTCCTACCTGGGGAAAGTGTATTGACTTCCAATGTCATCGTGAACAATGGCCAAATCGAAGTACGGATTGGAGCAGGACAGGGGAGTGTTCATTGGCAGAGCGAATTGCCTGTGAATGGCGAACTCCACTTGAGCGCCCAGAAGACCGACCGTTGGGTCGAACGTTGGCACCTGGTGACCTCACCAGTATGGAATGCCGAGATGAAAGGATTAGCACCAGTTTACCAGTCGCAACAGCAGCGTTTGGTTCCGGTCTGGTATCCCTGGCCGGGTGAATCGGTCACCTTGTCGTTCAGCAAACCGGCCGCGGTCAGTGGAGACACCGTGACGGTGCAGCAAGTCCATCACGAAGTGACTGTGGGAAGTCGCGAACAGGCCAGCCAGCTCAAACTGAATCTGCAATGCAGTCTGGGAAGTGATTTTATCATCGATCTGGCGACAGATGCGGACATCTCCTCACTGCAACAAGATGGCCGTGCGATTCCTGTGCGGCGCGATGATCGAGGATTGATTGTTCCTGTCCACCCTGGCAGGCAGACCGTTGAAATCAACTGGAGAACTTCTACGGCCTTGACGACAGTAACAAGCGTGGAGCCAGTCAAACTTCCTGTTGCTGGTGCGAATGTGTTCACGGTGCTGCGGATCCCTGAGAGCCGCTGGATCCTTTGGGCCGATGGGCCTCTGCGCGGACCAGCAGTTCGGTTTTGGACGATCCTCGCCAGTGCGCTACTGGCGGCTTGGGTGCTGGGCAGTCTGCCGCTGTCACCACTGAGCCGGTTAGAGTGGGCCCTGCTGGCGATAGGTTTAACCCAAGTGCATGTGACTGCCGCCATGTTGGTAGTCGGCTGGCTATTCCTGCTGGCTTGGCGTGGAAAACGGGATCCCGATCCGCAGTCTCCCTGGCGTTTCAACTTGATGCAGATCTGGCTCGTATTTCTTACCATGCTGGTGCTTGGGGTTCTGGTCGCGGTTGTCGGCGAAGGCCTGCTTGGCAATCCGGATATGTTTATCCGTGGGAACCATTCCACGCGAACTATCTTGCAGTGGTTTCAACCGCGAATTGGAATGGGGCTTCCCGAGCCGCACATCGTTTCCGTTTCGGTATGGTTCTACCGTCTATTGATGCTCTTTTGGGCACTCTGGTTGGCCACTGCCCTACTGCGGTGGCTCGGATGGGGATGGAACCAATTTCAGCATGGTAGTTGCTGGCTGAGGCGAGTCGAAAAGAAGGCAACATTGTAGGCTAAGATACGGCCGCCGCACGATCATCTTCGTGCCTTTACCACCGTCACGGAATGAGAGTATTGACACATGGTTCATCGAATTCTTACTGCACTTGCCCTTGCTACTTTCATGCTCATGCGATCCGGACACCTCGATGCGGCTGGTGAAACAGATCGCACACAACCCAACATCATTTACATCATGGCGGACGACCTCGGCTATGGAGACCTGGGCTGCTACGGGCAGCAGGCAATCCAGACGCCAAACATCGACCGACTCGCGGCCGAAGGAGTTCGGTTCACGGACCATTACGCAGGCCACACCGTCTGTCGCCCATCCCGGTTGGTGCTGTGGCTCGGCAATCACGTCGGCCATACCGGATTGATCGGCAACCGTCCGCGAAGTTTAACTTCCCAAGAACCGACTGTGGCCCGGTTGCTCCAGGATGCCGGTTATGTGACAGGGGGAGTTGGCAAATGGGCACTTGGTAATGTGAACAAGCCAGCTGAAATTGATAATCCGGGCCATCCCAACCGCAATGGTTTCGATTACTGGTACGGTTACATGAACCAGAGCAACGCCCATAACTATTATCCGACCTTTCTCTGGGAAAACGATCAACAAATCACGTTGCCCGGCAATGTGATCGACCCAGCCCCGGCAGGCCACGGACGCGTATCGTCGAAACGGGTAAGTTATTCCCACGACTTCACCACCGAGGCTGCATTTGAATTCGTTCAGCGCAATCAAGACAATCCATTTTTGCTACACATTCACTGGACCATCCCCCATGCAAACAATGAAGGGGGGCGTGTGACAGGTGACGGCATGGAAGTCCCCGACCATGGAGTTTACGCCGACAAAGACTGGCCGACACCAGAAAAAGGATTTGCCGCCATGATCGGTCGAATGGATGCCGATGTGGGACGATTGATGGAACTGCTCATAAAATTGGATCTCGACCAAAAGACGCTGGTCTTGTTCACATCCGACAATGGTCCACACAACGAAGGGGGCCACGACCATAAGTACTTTAACTCCAATGGCCCACTCACTGGCTACAAAAGGTCGATGCATGAAGGAGGCATTCGCATACCGATGATTGCCCGCTGGCCCGGTAAGATTTCTGCTGGTACGGTTACTGATCACCCATCCGGATTCTACGATTTTCTACCGACTGCCTGCGAATTGGCCGGCGTCGAACCTCCCGAAGAGATCGACGGCATCTCCTATCTACCGTCTCTGCTAGGGCGGCCAGGCCAACAGGGAAAACACGAATACCTGTATTGTGCAAGTCAAGAGGGCGCCACTTCCGTTGGCGTACGATACGGCAACTGGAAGCTGGTAAAATATCGTTCCCAAAAGACCATATCAGAGAATCAACCGGTGGAGAGCAAAACTCCGTGGCGACTCTACAATCTTTCGGAAGACATCAGCGAGCAAAATAACCTGGCCGACCAGTATCCTAGTATCGTTCGAAAGATTCTCAGCCTCTTAAAACGCGACGGGCTTCTATGAGCTATAGTTGTGTAGAGTAAAGATTTAAGTGCAAATTCGAGCATTAAGGCACTGTTAGAATGACAAGTGCGGGCATTCGATTACATTTGACTGTGGCCGTCAACGTACAAGGGGCAAATACGTAAGCTGTTTCTTTCAACAACGGCTTCCAACCTGGAGATTTGCCCATGGACCCAAGAGCCCATCCTACCAATCTGACGGCCGTACTCCTCTCGAAGCGTGGCCTCCAGATGGGATACCAGTGGATTCTTGCACGTGGAAGGGAATGTTTTCATTGCCGTGAGTGTGATCGGAAGGTTAGCTTCTTCGAATCGATATGCCCCCACTGCGGCGTCGCCAATCCGGTAAAGATTGCCATTTCACCAACCAGCTTGATCTGCGTGATGAGTCTGCTTGCCATGGTCAGTTGGTATTGTTTTGTCTAGTTCGAGTAATCGACCACAGCCTAATGCGCGACTTGGTCTTACCCCTTTGTGAGGAGTATTCATTCAACCGCGACATCTGCTCAACGCACATGTCACAGGCAACGGTATGTTTCAACAAGGCACGTTCCTTAAGGCTATCGAATGCCGTCGCTCCGCGACTCAGGTTTGGATTGATCACGAACACCTTTTTCAACCGCGGAGCGGTGGCATGAGATAGCCTGGGACTTCAGTCCTGTCAGTTATACGTAAGTCGTCATGCATTTCGATCTGGCCCGAAGGCGCACCATGCGATTGCAAAATCAGTCATTCGACGAATACCTCCCCAAATTGCCTGTGAGCCAGGT
>JBDOMT010000511.1:0-1732 GCA_039831705.1 Pirellulales bacterium
AGTCCCCTTTTTTATTGGGCGATTAGCTCAGTTGGTTTAGAGCACTAGCTCGACAAGCTAGGGGTCACTGGTTCGAGCCCAGTATCGCCCACTATCTCCAACAGATGCATGGAGGAGAAACTGGTTGCCAGGTTAGTCCAACCAGGCAACGTTATCGAAAAACATCGTTATCGAAAAACATCGTCGCGAATATTTTGTCCGCCGAAAGCGTCGGAAAAACGTCATCCGAAAAGGATGTCTTATTCTCCAGGCCTTATCCGTTTAATCGGTGCCTTGATTGCATTCATGGGCACAGAGGCCGGATACTCGATAAAACGCAATCGATTGTTGTCCATCAAATGGACTCCCCGCTGGCCAAATAATTTGCCCGTTTGATTGTCCATGATGTAATACCCATCCTCTTTCGGGACCACCACGGTTTGATACCGCGCCGGCTCCGGCGAAAACCACGCGTGTCCCCAAAAACCTACCATAATGAAAATGCCAAGAATGGCCGCCGCGACCCACCTCTGCAATGGCGTTGGCCCTGCTGCTCGCGTCTGTTTGATTTCATCCATCGCGTCCCCTCCCAAATGTGCTGCTCATCTGGCGTCTATTCTGTGGCGGCAGGACCGCTTTGCCACCCCCTGTTGCAGATAATTTTTCCGTTGGCCTCGATTTCTCACGGGAAACAGAGGGCGTTGCGTTCGTTTTGGGTGCGACCGACTCCACAAAATAGTGCGAAACAAGATCCGTTTCCACGAAAAAAGTGGCGGGAGTGATTCAATCGGTGAGGCCTATGCACAGAAGGTTGCAGACAAGCCGTGCGTTGTTTGCGACAACCTGAGACGGTGCATTATTGGCCGCGGAAGCGGCGTCTGCGATACCACACAAAGAAGCCGAAAACGCCCAGTAGTGCCACCACACCAGCAGTCGGCTCGGGAACCAGAAGTGGTGCATCGCCATTGACCATGAGCGTACCACTCCAGGAGATGGACTGCCCCGTTTGCGTCATCGAAAAACGCAAGTTGGCAATTTCGCCGGTCGCTGAAGTAAGAAACGGCGTTCCCCCCACCCCAACGTTCGAATCGAAAACTCCGTCAAGGTAAACATCGACAAAATGTTCGTCTCGGGAGAGAACCTGACTACTGGAAGCCGTAAAGATTCCGAAACCCTGAGAGCCGAGCGTCAAACTCGAAAGGTCTCCTAAATCGACTGTCCAAATGTCGGGGCCAACACTCGTAAAATATGGAATGTTCGCAAAGTCACCCGTTCCTGGATTAGCAAAAACGTGATAAATGTTGAACTCATCCGTATTGAGCAAGTCGATGCCCGACCCGACAACAACACCTGCTGAACCGAGGGGATCGGACCCATAAAATTCAATACCGTGAGCGATTTTTACCTGATGGCTACCTAACAGCACTAACAGGAGCAAACCGCTTAGAATGCGGACGATACCGCATAACCGTACACGCTTTCTATTGCCGTAGCTGCACATCTTTCAAACCTACTGGCACTAAACAGGGATCCCGAACTCTCCTTTGCAACGGTCTCCACTTTTCATTTTGGGTTCCACTATTCCATCCAACCCTACAATTGCTTTAATCCGAACAATTCGGACATTTTTAGTCGAAATACATCTCCTTTTACGCAAGTCGTATGCCAAAAAGCCCTTTGGAGCATTCAATATCCACCCAGCCGGCTGGCAGAGGCATCCTTGCCGGCCGCCACCGGAATTTCCTCCTGGAAA
>JBDOMT010000295.1:0-1726 GCA_039831705.1 Pirellulales bacterium
TGAAGTCTAGGTTATCCACCTCTGACTGTGATGCTGGCGTCGAGGCTACCTGGGTATTATCGACGATACTCAGCTGTCGTCGAGAGAGTCGGATGCAGTTGCAATTTGAGTGGCCAGCAAAAGGTGCTCTGCCACATGGGGACTTGATCCATTGCAAGTCAAATAACCCTCTTTGGCTAGACGCCCTGGCAATAATTCTTGAGCCTGTCCAATTCCAGGCGTGTTAACTTCTAACCGGTACCATTGTGCCATTTCTGATTACAGGGGAGGCTTTTCCACCTGGGGCACAGCACGGGCCAGTTTGAACAATTTGACCGCGTGTCCATTGCGAATACCGCACATCCTGAAGACCGTGCATACCAAAATTCGCAAGTCCAGTCCCCAGTCCGCCATTTTAATGTACTGTATGTCTAGCGCCAGCTTGCGCCGCACACAGTCGGTCGTCTCTTCTGGTGACAGATTGATTTGTGCCAGGCCAGTCACGCCAGGCAATACAGCCAAACGCTCGACGTAATCGGGAATCTCCTTGACCAGCTTATCGACAAACTCAGGTCGCTCGGGACGGGGACCAATCAGGTCCATCTCGCCACGGGCGATGTTGATCAGTTGCGGCAAATCATCCAAGTGCAAGAAACGAAACAGGCGGCCACAGTAGGTAATTTGAGAATCGGCCGGCCGACACCAGACGGGTCCCGACGCCTTCTCCGCATCCAGATACATCGTGCGTATTTTGTACATCGTGAACTCCTGTCCCCACCGGCCAACCCGTGTTTGCTTGAACAGGCCTGGTCCAGATGAAGTGCAACGTACGATGGTGGTTAGCAACACGATGACGGGAGAGGCCAGAATGAGCAACAAGATTCCTAGGATGCGGCTAACTAAAGACTTGCTGGCAAAGTAGGCAGGCACTTCCATGATTACGCTGAATCGCAGTTTACTTGTGTCACTGGATTGAGGCTGGGCCACCGACTTGGTTGGTTCGGCAGCTTTGGTGGCCGGTCGAGTTGCTTTCATGTCGACAGACACTTTGAGTCCTCTCAGTTGGCAAGGGGTAAGTCATTCGGCGCATGGTCATTCAATTAGAGAATGGAATGAAGATGAATGAAACAGTTCAAATCGCCTGTGCATTTGGCTGACTAGATAGCAGTTGAAGTATGTGAGCCCAGCCGCATTTATGCGAACCACTCCTACCCTGTTGTCACCTGCTGCAGAGCGTGGGGAAAGTCGGCTTGCTGTGCTGCTACCGTCGAGTCTGTCTGGGCGTTGATCGCCTCGTACACCTCTTGGCGATGCACAGACACCTCGGCAGGTGCCTGAATGCCAAGCCGCACCTTGTTGCCCTTTATGTCCAAGATGGTGACGATGATATCGTCACAAATAATGATACGCTCTTCTTTTCTACGGCTTAAAACAAGCATGACAAGTCTCCAGGGAATAAAATGCGTCCATGCTGGTGAACACTCCAGTACCCTGAGGCAACTTAATGATGACGATATTCCACGGGCCCGTAAAGGCGAATAATACGCATCAAATGCGAATATTACGCACACTGATGTGACGGGTTTTCAAGCGGCCCGTGTGCAAATGGTGGTTTTGTAACGGGTTTTTTGGTTTTGAAACGTTCGGGAACGTTTAGCGTTTTATCGATCGTGGCGCAGCCATGGTCTATAAAACGGAGTTGAATTGAGCCGCGGAGCGTGGGTGTTGGGTTTGAGCTACTTGGAGA
>JBDOMT010000200.1:0-23042 GCA_039831705.1 Pirellulales bacterium
CGCCGCTGCGCGGCTATTATGCCCGCTTTGCACGGTATCGAAGTACGCTTCCGTAGCCTAGTTCTACTGAAGTGATCGCCTGAAGACGAGGGTTTTTAGATCCCAGTAGGAGACAATAATCACATTCATCACTATGGCCTGCGGAAGCGCACCTACACACCGGCTGTGGGAGTGGCTGGAGTCGGCAATCGGGTGCGGCACAATCTGTTTCACGATGCGCCCCACAATGCGGTGCAATTAAGCGGCAATGAACATCTCGTTGAATACAATCATTTCCACTCACGTTTGCTTGGAAACAGACGACGTCGGGGCTTTTTATATGGGCCGCGACTGGACCGCCCGAGGGAACCACATCCGTTACAACTACTTTCATCATTTGGGGCACGGGGGAAAAGGGATCGGGGTGATGGCCATCTATTTGGATGATTGGGCCAGCGGTACGACCATCCTGGGAAATCTGTGCGTTCAAGCCGGACGGGCCGTTTTGATTGGTGGAGGGCGTGACAATTTGGTCCAAAACAATCTGTTTGTCGACTGCGTTCCATCCATGTTGATTCCCGTGGTTTAGGATGGGCACAAAACTATTTTGACGGCCGAACAACAACATTGGTGGATCGGTTGGAGGCGATGAATCACCGTCAGCCTCCCTACTCCCAGCGGTATCCCAAACTACTGAACCTCTACCAGGATGAGCCGGCGGTAGCCAAAGGCAATCAATTAATCCGTAACATTTCCGTGGGCGGTCGCTGGCTGGATTTGAGGGATGGACTCACCGAAAATATTGTCAAACTGCAGGACAATCTGGTCGATGTCGATCCGCATTTTGTCGATGATCAGCAAGAGAATTTCAATCTTCAGGCGGATTCACCCGCTTGGAAATTAGGATTCAAGCCATTGCCAATCGAAAAGATGGGCCTCTATCAAGATGAAAACCGCGCGTCACCCGTGCGGTAAATAACTCAAAGTACCACCTGCACCATGACCATCAGGCAAAAACCGATCATGAAAGCCCAGGCGATTTCTACTGGGCGGTGGGTTTCTAATGCATCGGGAATCAATTCCACGATAACCAGGAACATCATCGCACCGGCTGAGAATCCTAACATGGGTAAGGTCAGTGGCTTAAAGAACCAAACCATCAGACAAGCAGGAACGGCTGCCAGTGGCTGAGGCAAGCTGGTGAGGAAAGCGGCCCAAAAGCAGCGACCGACCGATGCTCCAGCCGCCCTCATCGGCAGTGCTACGGCCGTTCCTTCCGGTATGTTATGTATGGCGATCGCAATGGCCATGGTGAGGCCCATACCAGCGAGTGATGAATCATGGCCTTCTGCCCCATAACCGACCCCTACTGCGATTCCTTCTGGAATCGAATGGACTGCCATGGCCAGAAATACGACGACGGAAGTACGGTTACCCATCTGACGACACCATTTGTTTTGCAGTCGCTCTGGAGTAAGATGCTCACGGACATACCATAGCATGGTACAACCCAAAAGTACGCCAACAAGCGTTTTGAATACCGGTGCGAATTGGATTGCATGGTCCGTGCCCAGCGTAAAGGCTGGCAACAGCAAATTATAAACGGAAGCTGCGAACATCAGCCCGCCAGCCAGCGCATAGCCAATCCCAACTCGATGCTCGAGACGTTCACCCCACAAAGCAACGGGCAATGCGCCTACTCCGCAGGCCACCGACGCGATCAGCCCCGCCACTCCACTTTCGATTGCGTATTGAAACTCTTCAGTCATTTTCTCCTGACTCAATGCCATGCTTTTCCAACAATCGATAGAGGGTTCGCCGTCCTATCCCCAGAGCCCGTGCCGTGCGTGCCTTGTTGCCATGAAAATGGCGATAAGTATCGGCGATGTGCAACTTATTGAGTGTGTCGAGATCCATTTCATGGCCCGTTCGTCGAACACGCGTGGCTTGAACTCCAGTGACAATTTCAGGAGGCAGGTTCTTCACTCGAATCCAATCATCTTCTGCCAAGATTTTGGCCCGCTCAATCGCATTTTGGAGTTGTCGTACGTTACCTGGCCAACTGTAACTCTCAAACGTGGCAAGTACTTCATCCTCAATGAACCAATCTGAGCCCACGAAGTGAGTGGCTAGCATGTGGATGTCCCCTTGCCGTTCGCGCAATGTGGGCAATTGAATGGTCAACACATTGATTCGATAAAACAAGTCTTCACGAAATCGCCCTTCTTCCACTTCCTCAACCATATGGCGATTGGTGGCTGCAACCAATCGAACGTGAACGCGACGTTCCTTCACCGAACCGACTCGCCGTAAAAGACCATCTTCCAACACACGCAACATTTTTGCTTGTAGGGCTCCAGCCAGTTCCCCAATTTCATCAATGAACAAGGTGCCGCCATCGGCAACTTCGAACAATCCTGGTTTTGCGCTGATGGCCCCTGTGAAGGCCCCTTTTTCATGACCAAAGAGTTCACTTTCCAATAAGGTTTCTGGAAGAGCGGCGCAGTTGATAACCACAAAGGGCCGATCCGATATCTGGCTAGCCTCGTGCAATGCACGAGCCACAAGTTCCTTGCCCGTACCGCTATCTCCCTGAATTAAAATCGGCTTGCTTGAAGGGCCGGCCCGTTGAATCAGGCGGTAAATTTCCTGCATGGGCTCGGATTCGCCAATGATGTGAGGAGACCGTTGTTGTTGCTTCAAAGCTGCTTTTAAATGTCGGTTTTCACGATGCAGAGCGCCCGTTTCGTGTGCCTTACGGACCAAGCGATCCAATGCCCGTAGACTGACGGGCTTACTCAAAAATTCGCGTGCTCCTAACTTCATTGCCTCAACGGCCGATTCAATGGTTCCCTGGCCTGTCAAGACAACAACCTGGCATTCCGCATTACGCTTTGCGAGTTGCTTCAGAACATCAAGTCCTGATAGACCAGGCATGGCCATATCCAGAATCATGACATCGAACTCTCGTCGATCTACCAGCGCTAACGCTTCTTCACCATCTCCGCACTGTTGTACCTGGTAGCCTTGCTTATCAAAGAAATGTGTTACATCGGTGCGCAATTCCTCATTATCATCGACAATGAGCAGGTCGATGGATGTTGTGGCTGTTTTCTCGGACATTGTCTTACCAATTCCAGTCAGAAGGGTCAGTGATATTAATCCAGTGGCAGTCTCGGTATCCGCAAGACGAATTCGGCACCCGTGTTGGATTTGTCCAGCACCTCGATGGTACCTCCATGAGCGTCCATGATTCGCTGAGTGATTGCTAAACCCAACCCTGTGCCTTTCGTTTTGGTCGTATAAAACGGTTGGAAGGCCATTCGGCGTGACTCTTCATTCAGTCCGGGGCCATTATCTCGAATGTGTATTTCGATGGCGTCATTCGGTCCCAAATGGCTATCGCTGCACTCAATGTGGATGCGCACAGGATCGTCGCATGCTGCCAGACTGTTTTCAAACAGATTACGAAATAGTTGGACCAGGCGAAAACGGTCAACTTTAAAATGCAAGCCACCCTCAAGGTTATCTTCAATCAGTTCAGCCTGGCGATCGGTTCGCTGCCAATGCAACAATTCCCAAGCTTCGTGCCAAAGACTTGGAAGTCGACAAGGTGTTCTTTCAAGGGTTAAAGGCGAAGCAAAATTACTTACCTCATCAAACAGTCTCCGCAAGTCATCCTGGGCATTTTGAGCCCTCGCGATGAGTCGTAATGCTTCTGTATTGTCTTCGACTTCATATTCCAGCATTTCTGTGCATACCCTTAGTCGTTGCAGGGCATTTCGACTTTCATGAGCCAAACGTGTATTCATTTCCCCAATTGTTGCCAAACGGTTGGCCTGAAGTAATTTTTCGTTGGCCTGTTTCAATTCGGTGATGTCGTAACCAATCGCCAAGATACCAGGCTCATCTTCAAAATCCTGGATATGACAGGCATTCCAAATCAGACAACGCTTGGAGCCATCTCGACAACGTATTTCTTCTTCAATTTGTGTGGCCGATTGGCCATCAAAGAGAGAGTCTAATCGTTGGACCAAACCGGGAATTTCTTTATTGGTGTTAAATAGAATGTGGCAATCCTGATGGAGGATATCCTGGCATTTATAACCGGTGAGTGACTCTGCATAGGGACTAAAGTAGGCAATCGTGTGGTCACGACGGATGACCACGATCATGCTATCTGCTATTTCAATGAGGTTGAGCAGTTTCCGCTCACCCTGTTCGCGTTCCAGCTCGAGCTCCCGTTGGAGATGTTCCTGCGAATAGGCCTCTTGGATAATCGCCAGATCCAGATCGAGCAATTTGTTGAGCGAGCGAATCGATGTGGCCATAGCAGCCGAGGAACCCTGCCAATTGTTTGCCAAGATAGAAGTCAATTGATCACGCAGACGGGTAAAGGCCATATTGGTGTAGAGTTGATCCAGGCCAATTTCCACATGACGATAACCGACTTGCCAGCGCAGACGAAAATATGTGTCGTCATAGACGCCGGACAGCAATTGTTGCAACCATTGCCGCAAGGTTACCTGCAAACGTGCAATCTGCTGAGAGCCGTCAGTAAGAACCTTGGCTGCTTCGGGATGATCCAACACGGTCGAGTAAAAATCTTCGATTACCGAAGAAATACGGTCGGAAAACATCGCCTGCAGTTCGACAACTCGATGACCATCTTCATCGCTCCACTCGATATACGCCTTCATCTCCTGAAAACGCGTTTGCATCTGCTCCCAATTCATTGAAACCCCGTCTCCATGACCAGTGGATCGTCCCACGCCCCACACACTATCTGATAATGTGCAGTGACCGAAGGGAAAGGAACAGGGGGTAACTTGGAATGGTGGCATGATTTTTGGATCCAGGCACGAAATTGCACCTCAATCATGGAAACCAATGTCTTCACTATAAGCTCGTTGTAACAATTGATTCTCCAATGATTCATGTTGCGTCAATAATTTACTGAAATCATGGAAATCCGTTTTTAGACCCTGCCACCATGGCTCACTCCCCTCACAGGTTGCCGCTTTGGCGATTAAATCTCGAATTTGTCCCAACAGGTCAACATGTTCCTTCTCGAGTTGGGTTGAGTTGGTCGATAACTGCGGCGCCCGTTTTCTAATATGGTCAAAAAAGCCACCCTCCTCCTCTTCGAGAAAATGTTCCTGAAGTTTTTGAGCTAGCACAGAAAGTTGCGAGCCAAGGATATCAAGGGAATCCGATTGGCTCTCCAAGGTTCCTCGAACCTCGGCAATCATCTCACGCAGAACCTTATGTTGCGACTCGTAGCGTTGAGAAACACTCCCTTTCGGAGTAATGTGGCTTAGGTCGTTCGATTGATCAGTCATCTACGGGTCTCCTATTTGTGTGATACGGCAAACGGTTCTAGCGTCAGAGTGGAAGACGATGGTCACTCCTACAACGCATTCGATTAGCAGGCCGCAGCCCTCGCCTAAGCGATCGTCCGCACATCAACATCTATACCCGTTAGTGCAATCAGTGTGCCAATCACTACAAATCACGGGTGGCTCTTTTCGGTGGCCTATGGGTGGCCTATGTATGTCGGTCCGAAGATCGGCCCATTTGACTTTCATAAAATATTTCTACTACCCGCGAATTGAATTAGCGCGTCGACATGACACACAGTGTGCCCATTGGCGCGCTGTGTGGAACATGATGTAGCGACTGCCCCTTGCTGGCACATTGGCGCATTATTTGCGCTACTAGTAAATACCTGAAAAGGGCGATTGCCCAAATTCTCAATGTACTTCGAACAGCATAAAAACGCATCCGAACCCAAGGAGCCTGGCGATGACTACTTTTTCCAAACAGCGTATCATCGTTCCCATTGATTTTTCTGATGATGCGGATCGAGCTGTCGACGTGTCGCTGGAAATCGCCTCGGTGCCTTCTCTGGTGACAGCAGTTCATGTCACCGCACCCCTCGCAACCCTTGAACCTGGAGTTGTGTGGGAAATGATGAATGATGAGACACGCTTAAAGCAACTGAATGAGGCGTTCCGCAAACGTTATCATGGTCCCCAGTATTCCCCCATCGAATTCGAGGTCCGTTTTGGCGATCCGGGTAATGAAATAACCTCGTATGCCGAAGAGGCGAAAGCCGGATTGATTGTCATGCCATCACATGGACGGACTGGTTTATCGCATTTGCTCATCGGCTCAGTCGCTGAACGGGTGGTACGGCTTGCCCATTGTCCCGTGTTGGTACTGCGTAAATGAAAGTCGCGGGAAAAGTGTAGGCTGATACAAGCTCCGCGCAATTCCGACAAGGCGAAGTGCTTGATGATTCAAAGCCGGAACAGCGCGGGGTTTGCTCTGGCTACGGGGCTCGTTCCAGCCTACGAATACTCGGCCACGCGGCTGTTGTCCATGTTCGATATTGCGTTATCAACCGCCAGTAAGTTCACGAATGAATTTTACTTCGCTTTCGTCGTAAGGCGTGCCGTCGGTGCGAAAGATATCATGGAACCACACCTGAGGTTCAGCCGTGTAAGTTTTCAGCCAGGTTTCCCATGGGTAGATCGTTTGTGATTTGCCCGCAACGAAGCCCCAATTGTACGCTCCTATTTTTTCTTGCTTGAAATAGGGCAAAATAGCTTGAAAAGTACTCCCTTTGGGGCGTGCCATGTATTCACTACACAGGATGGGGCGCCCCAGCTTGCGCAAATAGGCAACTCGCCGTTTCACACTAGCCAAATCTTCATAATTGTGGAAGGTGACGATATCTGATTGCTCCAGCATCCACCGAGAAACCGGGTCGGCCCAGTCACCAATCCAAGCAGCCGAAGTGATTGGCTGGCTTGGGTTGGCTGCACGTGCCCATCGGTAAGATTTTTTGAGCAAGCCAAGTGCTAAAAGGGCCTTATTCTCAGGTTCTTCAGAACCGTAGCTATTGTTGTTGGTATTGTCCGGCTCATTGAATAGGTCCCAGCAAAGGATGCGTGAGTCGTCACGAAAATGTCCTATGACACCCTGCACATAAGCTTGGAGAGAGTCATAACGGTCAGGATCTTTGAGGATTTTCACCCCCGGGCTTTGCACCCATCCGGAATTATGCACATGAGGTGTCGGATCAGGTTGCTTTCCCAATTTGGGGTGTGGATTCCATACACTATCAAAGTGGACAAACATCACACAGATACCATGTCGGTCTGCTACTTCTAAAAACTGTTCCATACGTTGTAGAAAGCCAGCACTGTCCTGTTGCCACAACAGATCATGCAGGTAGACCCGAATGGTATTCATCCCCAACGATTCAGCCCAACCCAGCTCTCGATTGATGGTGGGTAAGTCAAACGTGTCTGCCTGCCACATTTCCAGTTGATTGATGGCCGTGCTGGGATTGAAGTTACTGCCAACCAGCCAGGGTTGTTGTGCATACCAGTGATTGGCCTCAGCAGGCGTCCATTGATCACGTGCCGCACCCGTCGAACAGACCAACGAAGTTAAAAAAATAACCATCCGATAAGTAAATCGAGACGGGACATAGGACACGTGGAGAAAACTCCTTATTTGAGATATGATATTTGATGGCCATGAGGCTCAGTGCTTTGGTGTATAGATCATAACCCAAAGATTACACTTCATAAATTCTTTTATGTATCGTATCCATACTGTTTAAAATAGCCAGCCCAGCGTTGACTGACCAATTGGCGGGTGGGAGTGTCCAAAATCACTTGGCTGGGACGATAATCTTTGACCTCATGCAGGTAAGCATCGACCGTTGTTTTGGCTCGTGAAAATTCGCCCAGTTCGAGTTGCTGATAAATGTTCTGCAATTCCTGTTTCGGATTCGCAACGAGGTCTTCGTAACGCAGTTCTACCAATTGGTTTTTTCCCAGCAGTTCGCGGTCTTCGTTGAAAGCCGCATACATTTGATCATGCGTTGTGAGTACATACTCGGAAAGCCACTGTTCGTTTTTCGGCACTTGCAGGCCTTGAGCCAGGTGTAATGATTTCCAAAGTCGCAATGTCGATGTGTACAGAGCATACGGATCGCGAACCAGGTGGACAAATCGTGCCGTTGGAAACATTTTTAACAAAGTTTGCACGCGCGCCGTGTGTGCTGGCGACTTGACAATGAGGCGACGTTGATCGTGGTAACTCAGTCGTTTTAAAAAATGGCCTAATGTGTCTTGCCACAATTGGTAGTCCGTCGGTGAGATATTGCGCAAATCGAGGTACTTACCACATACGGGACCATCGTTGGGGAACATCATCGACAGGTAGGGCGTATCGATGCCCAGATTGCTCAGCGCGAATTCATCTTCCTGAGGACGCTGCCAGCCAGCGGTCATGTTGTCCATAGGTCGGCGACTAGGCAGCAAAAAAGCAGTGATCGGTGTAAACCACGATTCACTCAGTAAAAAATGGTGGGTAGCAAAACACTGATAAGTGGTGGCGTAATTGTGTTCCGGGTCGCGTATCAATAACTCGTGCATTAGAGTGGTACCCGACCGCCAATGACCCAAAATAAACAGTGGCGATTGGGCAAGTTTGATCTGGGCAACTTTACGACCAAAAATCAAATTATCCATGGTTGCGAGTGTCGAGTTGACCGCACCCAATCCGGTAATTCCGATCGCCAACGGAACACGGCTGGGAGAAATAGCCATCCGATGATGGCCCAGTTGACGCAACCAAGTTCCCAATTGCATACCATGCCAAAAACGGGGCGAATACCAGGGAAACCGGTTACTGACGATATGTTCGGCCCGTTGTCCTTGAGCCCGTTGACCTTGAACCTGAGGTCCAATCTGTTTTTTATTACTCATAGTGAAAAGAAGATTAGCCCATTTGAGTTGTCATTAAGGTCGTGCACTCGTCAGGACGATCGATCCTCATTTGCATCGAGCCATCGCCGCGGCAATCTACTGGCAGCCAATCTTCCGTTCTTACGATTTCTACTTGTTTTCCAGATGAGTGTTGTCCAAAAAACTACTAATAGCACCAGCAAACCGATCCATGCCGACCAAGGCCACCGCTTAACTTCTCCCAATCGAGGTGGCAATAGTTCGACTTGCGCCCCGATAACGAGAGGAACGGAAAGTCGTAGCTGCTGGTCAGACTCATTGTTGCCTTTTTTTTGTCGATTCCGATAGAGCCAACTCTTAAAAAATATTCCGGCCATTCGAACCGGCTTCCGAATGGTATCCCCGAGTGGAAAGTCGACGGGTAGCCGGGATACACAGCAGACCACGGGTAGATTTTGAGAATCGGCAGTAAAGATTTCTAGCTCATAATAATGCGACCAAGGATCTGCAGGGAGGACTATTTTTACCGCCCGACGAGCCGTACCTTCAACAATGGTCAGGTGCCCCACTTGCTCCTGAGGTTCAAGAAACAAGGGCCCAACCGAATAGTGGCCCTGGGAAGCCCGTTGCAACACGGCGGTGGCCAGAGCCACCTGTCGAACGGCCTTTTTTCGTTCCCGCTCAAGTTGCACCAGTTCGAGTGATTTTCCGGTTTGTTTACTGTTTGCGGAAGCGATATTTTGTTGGAGCAGCAGGAGTTGCCGCCCGCTTTCTTGCTGGATATTTCCCCAGTGCTCGGCTATCTCAGGAAGATTCTGCTGGGCCGCGGATAGCAACTCACGTATTGAAGCCTGTCCGACGGATGCCAGGCATGCATAAAAAGCCTCTTTTTCACGGCTGACTTCTTCTCCTACAAAAGCCTGCCGTTGTCGGACTTCGTCCAATAAGGCGACATCCATACCATGCGCTGCTAGAAATAACTGGCCCGGGGGAGCCCCGTCGGTAGGAAACCACGCCAACTGCGCAGTAAGTAGTAGCAAAGCGGGTTCGAGTGTCTCTGCAGTTATCTGGTGTGGTGCGGTGGTTGGCTGCCAAGTCTTTAGAAATAGACCTCGCAGTCGGACCGGTTGGGGAAACGAGTCGGTCGAAAGCCAGCATTGCGGAACTTGTGGGGTAATTACAGTTGCAGGTATTTGTTGGGGCCCCAATCTCAACTGACACAGATAGAAATATTCCACCTGCTGCCTTTGAGTCAATGAACTTGGAATTTTAAATTTTTCCATCGACAACACGTTGCCGGTAACCCATGCCAGCTCTGCTCGATGGTTCCCAGGATCGCCCACCCAGGCAGACAAGGGTGGGTCCGACTGGGTCCAGCGATCGAGCATGTCGGCTTCTAACTGGCGTAAGCGAAAGAGTAATTGAAGCAGGAAAGGAAAGTCTGCTGTTGTGATCCGGTGACCGTCCATCAAAGATTTCCATGGAGCCCTACCTGGATAAGCCAATGAAAACAGCTTGTGAAAGCCGTCGACTGGGTCCGTCTGATTTACTGGGTCCGTCGAATCTACTGGGCTCGTCCGATTGACTGGGCCTGGTGATTTTTCAGATGGCGTTGAGGCCTTGGAATGAGTGGGAACTGTTTCGATGGAAGGCTCCATGAAAGAAACTATCATGGGAAAGAGTTTCCATCGAGTTCGTTCCCTCTCAACCGCCCAGACTCCCTCCTGGGTGATGGCTATCAGCAATGATATGCCCAGCAGCCCGTTGGCAAAGCAACCGAACTGGGTAAACATACTTACGCACCATCGCAGGAGCAATCGTGGAGTCATTCGCGAGATTCTTGTTCAGATAGTTGGCGAAGTTGGTCATGAATCTGTAGCTCAGCTTGGCTTGTTGACTGACCGGTGTTTTCCGGTAATGGGCGGCTGGTCTGTTTCCAGACTGCCCATAACATAAATAGCGCAAACAGAGTAGCCACCCCAAACGCTACCACCAAGTAATCCCCATTCGCAGAGAGTCGTTGGTTACCTGGCCTGGATGAGTTCTTTGGCGCAATTGCCTGAACCCAATGAATGTTGGCAGCCAGGACTACCGGCGCCAGCCCCAAGCCGTCTCCCCAAGAGTAAGACCAATTCTTGAAAAAATATCCGGTCACCTCGATCTGAGCGCGCAAACGGTCTTCATGAGGAAATTTCGCTGGAAGCTTCAACACATAGATTACAAACGGCCATTCTCCTCCTCCAGCCGGTTTTAAAATAAGACGGTGATAGGTGTGAATATCCACAGAATTTTCTGGTGCTTGCAAGCGTTCTTCTCGTAATACCGTGCCGTTGAGCGTAACGATTTTTCCTCGGTAAACGTCAGGCTGTTGGAGAAGTTGAGTATAAGATAGGGTACCCATTGACTGTTGGGATAAGCTGGAGGGCGTGCTCTGCTGGAGACGTGTTAGCAATGCAAACCAGGCCGCTTGCTCTTGAGGGCGGAACGATGTGTTGTCTTGTATTTCCAGCAACTGTTGGTCGAGCCTAGCCAAGCCATTTTCTGGATCGTCATCGGGTGGGCCTGCTTGTGTGGTTGAGGTCTCTATTGTAGGAGCCGAAAATTCAATTCGTGGTGACACTGTCTGCAATGTCCCGCTTTCCCCATTCCGCATTCCGCTTTCTGCATTCGACTCTCCATTCTCCGCAACCCGCTCTCCGCTTTCTGCTTTCTGTCCCCCGCTTTCCACCGGAGATTCCAAATGCAGCCACCTCTGAATGTTTTGTTGAACTTGAGGGCTGCCAATGCGACGCATGGTCAGCAAAACCAAACCCAATGCAAAAACCAATAGCCAGAGTCGTAATCGCTCACGACGTGAAACAAGTCGGAAACCACGAGGTGTCGTGCCAACAAGTCTCTTTTGCAAGATTAAGCGAAATTGCAGCACCACGAGTCCATTATCAGGAAAAGGAATCTAAAGAATTGTATTTAGCCTTCAAGAGTTTATCCCATAACCGGCCAGCGTAGCGTAGGTTTCCAGCCTGTTGGTGGCTATGGGATAAACTCTAAGACTAATGATAGGACAACTGGGCCGTTCTAACCAGAATAATCGTCAACGGCAACTCTGACGCACAACCAGAAGTTGGCATCTTTCCCAGGTTGACTGGCGAGTTGTGTCTCCTACGATAAAATGGAAGTGTGGAAGAGCTTCGAGTTGAGGAGGGATTGAGTCGCAGGAGCTAACCTGGATATTTCATCCGCTTTGTCGCGAGGCCCCGTTGCCAGCCTGGGAATGGGGGATAGATACGGGCTAGTCCTGGCGTGCTTTGCAGGTCTCTTAGTTGAGTAGTGGAGCATGGGTCAGACCACCTTACTCGTGTTGATTTGCAGAAAATTCGGGGGGTTTTGGGGGAGACCCCGCTAATGATTCTCAGGACGGGGAATCTCAGGACGGGTAGCCACTTGATCGATACACATTTTATGTGCTTAGCCAGATTGTCATACCAGGCCAGATTGTCATTCCAGGTAGGTCCACCAGCGATCGTTCTGATGCTGGGAGTTTTGTTGGGTTCAACTCCTTCAATTGCAGCCCCTTCGACAGCAGACTCTGAAAAGAATGTCCAGGAAGCAAGTTCACGGCAACAGACCGATTTCGTCGAGGCGCTACGGCAGAGAGGTTGGTACGATACGGCCCTGGAGTATCTCAACCACTATGCGACTGATGACCCATTACTTACGGACACATTTCGACTACTGCTCCCCTACGAACAAGGGCGAACGTTCTTGGAGCAGTCGAAACATTCTACCAGTAGTCGTAAACGGGCCGCCTGGCAACAACAAGCGGTACAACAGTTTCTAGCCTTTGCGAACGCACAACCTCAACGGCCTGAGTCACTCGATGCGCTGCGTCAAGCAGGCAACTTACTTGCCACCCAGGCGCTTCAAGCCATTGCCAAAATACAGACGCTTCCTGCACCAACGGGAACCGAACACGAGCGTTTAAGCGCAGACATCAGCGAACTGCTGGATCGCGCAGAGACGGTGGTACAGGATTTGAAAAAAAAGTGTGAAGACCGCCTGGCCGCATTGCCCAGGCCGGCAGTTGCTCTTCGAGATCCGAACATTGCCAAACAAAGAGACAACCTGCGTGCAAAACGAGCCGAAGCTCGCTTCCTGCTGGGGAAAGTAGCCTTTGACAAAGCTCAAGCATTTGCGAAAGGCTCGGAGACCTACCAACAAACACTCACCCTGGCAGCTGAACGTTTTGAGAAATTGGCTCGGGACAACGAAGACAACTTAACCGGTTTTTATGGCCGATTATATGAAGGGCGTTGCCATCAGGCCTTGGGGCTTTTAAAGAAAGCGCTGGCCAGCTATGAGGAGTTGGTGTACCAACCGATTCAAAATTCCGTGTTCCGACAACTCGTTGCCCGAGCTTATCGCCGCCGGGCTGAATGTTTTATGAAGATGGAAGACTACGATCAGGCCATCGATGAGTGCCAGCGGTGGTTGGACCAGTCGCAGCCCAACGAATTGGAACGCGGAGAATGGCTCGCTTTGAAGTATCAGTTGGCTCAGGTCCTGCTGAAAAAGTCCGAATCGTCATCGGATTCCGACTCTCAATTCACCACCACTGCGCGTCGCCTGCTCACTGAAGTTTCCCAACACAAGGGGCTCTTTCAAGTGGCGGCTCGGACAGCTCTTACCACATTGATTGGGTCATCGGTTGGAAATAATTCATCGGATCTAGCATCGATCCATGTCGAGGAGATTAAGAAATATCAGGTGGCAGTGACTGCCGGCAAAGAAGCCATGGAGCGGATGAACGCATTCAAGTTGGCCACGCGAGTCGCAAAGGAGAATAATCCAGAGGGAGTTGATTCGCTCCAACAGCAGGCAGAGCTTGCCCGACTCCATGCGCGTCAACTATTTGAGCGAGCACTCAAATTGGCCGATCCGAAATCTGCTCAAGAACCGCTGGATGCGGTTCGTTACTATCTATGTTGGCTGGATTGGGAAGATGGCAGATTGCAACAAGCTGCAATACGCGGTGAATTTTTAGCCCGCAATTATCCGGAGAGCCAGTATACGCCTGTTGCTGCCAAGGTGGCCTTAGCCGCTTATGAACGTCTCTACAACCAATCACTGGCAACCCGCCAAGAGTCAACCGAAGATGGTCGCGTCCAAGGCCTGAAATATGGGAACGTTTCTGACTACGAAGCAGCACAACTAGCAGCACTGGCCGAGCTGATCGTGTTACGCTGGTCAGATTCTCCGGAAGCCACGGTGGCCAGTCAGCTTTTAGTACAAATGGCGGTGCGTGAACAGCATTTCGACAAAGCAGAAGCCATTCTGGAGCGACTCCCCGAATTGAATCGAGCGGCGGGGCAGATCAGTTTAGGAAGTGCTCTATGGACCTCCTGTCTGCAAGCGTTGCAAGGATCTTCAGACCAGCCCAATCCGCAAGCCCACCAGAGGTGTCAGCGTGCCGAGATCCATTTACAACAAGGCCTCAAGAAGGTTTCGTCGCCAAGTCACATGACACCTGCGCAAGCAAAAGGGGCACTCACTCTGGCCCAATTGTTGTTGCATCAGGCTGATGCGAGGCAAGCACTCGATGTGCTTGAGGACCGCCGAATGGGCCCACTTGTTTTATTACAAGAGAAGCGCATAGGGCTCAATCGAGAAAAGAACAAAGCCGGACCGCAAGGATTTCCAGATAAGAACTTTGCTGAGAAAACTTTTAAAACGGCTCTGAGAGCTTATCTGTCGGTTTCGCCACCCCAACGGGAAAAGGCATTGGCGATGATGGACACTCTGGAGCAGATGGTTACACAAGGAGGCGATGAGGCAGACAAGCAAGAACTTACGCGAATCTATGTTAGCTTAGGACTCCAACTACAAAAGCAGGTACGACAACTGACTGCCAGCGGAAAGAGTGAAAAAGCGGAACGAGTGGCAGCGGCATTCGAAGAATTATTGATACGAGTGAGCGCGCGGACTGATGCAAGTAATTGGGGTGTGCAAGTTTGGATTGCACAGACCAATCAGCAATTGGGGACAGGGTTGCTCACAGACAATCAGTTTGCAGATGGTGGAAATCAAGTTAACGCGCGTCATTACTTTGTTAAGGCGCAACAAGCATACCTGTCCTTGTTGGAGAAGGCAACCAACGAACCCAACTTTGCCCCCAGTCTAATCGCTCTTTTGGGTGTTAAGAAACGACTGGCGGATTGCCAACGTCGTTTGGGGCAGTACGACGATGCCATCGAAGGATATGCCAATATTTTACAACAGAAACCAAACTTACTGGAACTGCAGCGAGCGGCTGCGCTGACATTTCAAGAGTGGGGTGTCAACAGCCAGCGGATCGAGCCCATCGATCAGGCGATCCGCGGTGCGATGCCACAGGCAAATCACAAAAATCTTATCTGGGGATGGGTGCGACTGGCAACCATTGCCGACTATGCTCTGGGTAAACAACGGGCCATCGAAAAAGGGCAACAGGCAGACGATCCTGATAAAAAACAAACTCAACAAAGAATAGCCAAGTACAAGCAATTATTTTTCGAAGCCCGATACCATGTCATTCAGGCTCGATTTCAAGCTGCCCAATTTTCCCAAGGGGCCGTGAAAAATAAGCACTTGGGGATTGCCCGGCAAAATATACAGTCGATGCTCACGCTCTATCCCAATTTAGGAGGAGACCTATGGAAGGGACCTTATTTGGAAATACAAGCGGAGATTGAAGCGGAGAAGTGAGTTGAGAAAGGTTCTTCGGAGCGAAATTGGACCAATCATTGTAGCTACTCAATACGGTGAAGAACCGAAAATACTACTCGCCGAAAGAAATATGAATGCCCACAATTCAAAGATCGTTGCAACCAAGAAATATTTTTACAGCCAACCGAAGACCGATCGCCCGTGGTTTCCTGGTGGTTATTGGTCTGTCATGTCTGTTGGGAAGCATTGTGTCTGAAGCCCTCGCGCAGGGCGGCTTCGATCGTATTGTTCGACGCAATGGATCTGACCGGGGTGAAGTGACTAAAATTAATTCTCAAGAGGTTACCCTTTCCCGGGGGGGAGTTGTCAAACTGGTACCGTCGGAGGAAATTCGCTCGATCCATTTTTCCGGCGAGCCTGCGGAACTCAATCAGGCCCGTTCAGCATTAGCGCGAGGTCAATTTGGCGAGGCTCAAAAATTTCTCGCCAAGCTGGATCGTGATCGCGTGACCAGGGATGTAATTGTTCAGGACATTGACTACTACCAAGCGCACTGCATTGCCAAGCTGGCCCTGTCGGGGCAAGGCAACCTGGAGCAAGCAATTGAGCAAGTGAGTAGCTTTTACGCACATCATCGATCTAGTTACCATCTGCCGGCAGCCATCGAACTTTGGGGGGACTTGTTAATGCGGGCCGAAAAACAGGACGAAGCCAGAAACCAATATGTAAAGCTGGGCAAAGCACGTTCACCTATCTACAAAATGCGTTCGGCACTGTTGGTGGGGCAATCGTATCAGACTCAGCAGGAATATGCGTTAGCCCAGTCCGAATATGAAAAAGTATTGCAGCAGGCTGCGGCCCCTTCTGTTGCCAACTCTTCGGTAGCACAAGAGGAGAAATTGGCAGCACAACTTGGTATGGCCATCAATCAAGCTGCCACTGGCAATGCCGAAGCCGCGATCGAAGTGGTTGGCCAAGTGATTGAGCAGGCAGATCCAGAAGATGCTCGCCTGCAAGGCCAGGCCTACAATGCATTGGGGAAGTGCTATTTAAAAAATGGCGACCAGAAGGCTGCCTTGTATGCGTTTCTTCATGTTGATGTCCTGTATGGTAGAATTCCAGAGCACCATGCACAGGCATTGTATGAATTGTCGCAACTGTGGCCAGTACTGGGATACGAGTCGCGCGGACGCGAAGCTCGAGAAAAACTGAATCAACAGTATCCAGGGAGCCGTTGGGCGGGCAAGTAGACTCAAAAGTCTGTCAGATGACAGGTTGGAAAAATCACCTCAGAAGATTACGATCTGACATAAAGGTTTGGCATATTCAGGAAACTATGTGTGTCAGTCAAAATAGGACTGTCGAATTTGGAGATAGATAAACATGCTCGGTACTCAATGTGGGTGGTTGGAATGGTTGCAACGTTGCGTCCGTCCAGCAGGTATTTTTTCAACGAGCCTTTTTGTGGCGATTTTGCTGGGATTGTTTCTGCTTTTCGGCGAAAGCTTGCCTGAAGTCATGGCCCAAGATGTGCCAGCAATCTCGGAAGCTCCCGCTGCCGATAAGATAGCAGACGCAACTTCCAGTGATGAAATAAGTTATCTGAGCTGGGCAGCCGATTCGTTAGGCTTGTTCTACGGCCCCCTTTTTCTAATCATCTCATTCACACTGGTCGCCCTGTTCGTGATGAACTTACTTACTGCGCGCCGTGAAAATGTTATTCCTACCGAATTAATTGAAGGATTTGAAGAACAACTCAACACCAAGCAATACCAACAGGCATACGAATTGGCCAAAAGTGATCAATCGTTCCTGGGGCACGTGTTATCAGCCGGCCTGGGAAGGATCTCTTCAGGCTACAGTCCCGCTCTGGAAGCAATGCAGGAAATTGGTGAAGAAGAGAACATGCGATTGGAGCACCGACTGAGCTATCTAGCACTAATTGGAACACTCTGTCCCATGATAGGGCTACTGGGTACGGTGAGCGGTATGATCGACTCATTCAAACTCATTGCCAACACGACTACAGGAGCTCCTGATCCGCAAATGTTAGCGAAAGGTATTTCGACCGCTCTATTCACGACGTTTGTGGGACTAGCGCTGGCAATTCCGGCGTTGGCCGCCTACAACCTGCTCCGCAATCGGGTCGCACGCCTGGTATTGGAAGTTGGAGTCGTCAGCGAAGGCCTGATGAGCCGCTTTCAGAATACGGGTGAGAAGAAATGAGGATTGTCCGTAAACCGGTTGCAGGCATCGTCGAGGGAGATTTGACTCCCATGATCGACATGACTTTCCAATTGATTGCCTTCTTTATGCTGGTGATCAACTTCTCGGATGCCGAGCAGGATCAACGAATCAAGCTGCCAGCCAGTGAACTGGCCATGCCACCCACAGCCCCTTACGAGCAACCACTGACGATTCATTTGATGGACTCCGGAACCTTTGTCTTTGGCGGTAGTGAACTGCACAGTCTTGATGCGCTCCAATCAGTCTTGTTGCGTGAAAGCCAAATTCTTGAACGATATAATAAATCCAAGAAAATCACAGACGTCACCGTAATCATCCGAGCCGACAGAAATGCAAAAACTGGAGTAGTTCAGGAAATCATCCAAATCTGTCAGAATCTTCAGTTCGAGCGTTTCGCCCTGCGTGGTAAACAAAGTGACAAGTCAACATTGGGAGGAGAACAGAATGAAATACGGAATGCGGATTACTGAATGCAGAATTAAGAAAATGGAACTTGCACATCGAGCTTAAGGGCAATCCCCTGATGAAAATTCGCCACGCGGATCATCGTGAAGAAATCAAGCTGGAAATGACGCCGATGATCGACATCGTGTTTCAATTGTTGGTATTCTTTGTCTTCACTTTCAAAATCATTCTACCTGAAGGTGATTTCAGTATTCGCATGCCCACCGCCTCAGCCAGCCAGTCCAGTCAGCCCAGCGAAACTCCCTTGCTGAAAGTACGTTTGCGGGCTGGGACGGATGGCAGCTTGAGCCAAGTCCAGATGGGCGAATTGGCCTTTGATGGGGAGACTCCTTTCTTACAATTGCAGACTTACATCCGAGGGCTTATCGATGACAGCGCCGGTCCAGGCAGTTCTGAGCAAGAAGTCGAACTCGATTGCGACTATGGACTGAAGTACCGTTACACGATCAACGCACTGACTGCGATCACTGGTTATGTAGAGAATGGCCAACAGCACAAATTGATCGAGAAAGTTCGCTTCACCCCGGTATCAAAGCCCTGACTTCACGCGCGCGGATGGAACTGTTCGTGGACTTGCTTCAAACGCGAATGGTCGACGTGTGTGTAGATTTGTGTGGTGGCAATACTGGCGTGTCCGAGCAATTCCTGCACTTGTCTCAAATCAGCGCCGCCAGCCAGTAGATGGGTTGCAAAACTGTGTCGTAACGAATGAGGACTGATTTGCTTGGGTGCGCCAATCCGAGCTGCGTACCGCTTCAGTAGTTCCCATATCCGTTCACGCCGCAAAGCTCGGCCACGAGACGATAGTAGCAACAGCTCGACCGGAGTGCCTACTTTGTCTGTTTGAGTCTTAGCGGCCAGGAATGGCCGTTGATTCTCGAGGTAATGGGAGACTGCAGCCAAGGCCTGTTTACCCAGGGGCACGATCCGCTGCTTGTCCCCTTTGCCATGGCAGACGATGTAGGCCTCTTTCATGTGGACATCGCGCATCCTCAGGTTGGCCAGTTCCGATACGCGGCAACCGGTCGCATAGAGAAGTTCCAGCAGCGCACGATCTCGGAGCCACAGTGGATCGGATCGACGAGGTGCCGCCAACAGACGGCCTATTTGCTTCACAGATAATACGTGGGGGATACGCTGCCACAGTTTGTGAGAGCCTAATAGATCGGCCTGATTGTCCTGGAGCTCACCTTCAAGTTGCAAAAAACGAAAAAACACTTTCAGTGATGCAATGTGGCGAGTGATACTTTTGGGGGCCAGTGATTGTTCGATAAGCCAGGCACTATAACCGGCTAATTCGCTGACAGACATTACCTGCAGACGGCGATTGTCGAGCCAGTGGAGAAAGCGGGCCAAATCGCGTCGATAGGCGTCTACGCTATTTGTGGCCAAATGACATTCGCTCTGTAAATAGCGGACAAAATTTTCCTGCCAACGCTGTGCATCGCTCACAGCCCGTTCACGTTGTGGCTTAACCCGTTTGTGTAATTGTTTTTTGCGGCCCATAGAAATGGTATCGGGCCGTAGCGCAATCCCTTTCCAGGGAAGTAGGGAACTTTGGACTGGGCAGAACATAAGAAAGTGCGGTATCTTGGAGGCTTGTCGCGGTTGTAGCGGTGAGTCAGATACAAGAACCCATAAAGAAATAGTGAAAAGGACATAATTACATGAACGTGCTGGTGGTGGGAGGGGCCGGGTATATTGGCAGTCATGCGGTACGCAGGCTCATGCAGAGTGGGCATACCGTTTGGGTTTATGATAATTGCAGCCTGGGGCACGCCGCTGCTGTGCCGGCAAGTATTCTGTTGAAAGGAGATCTGCGCGATCAGGAATTATTGACGGAGATTCTCCAAGAGAAGCAGATAGAGGCTGTGATGCACTTCGCCGCATTCGCATCGGTGCCTGAGTCGTTGGCAGAGCCGGCAAAATACTATGACAATAATGTCATTGGCACATTACGTTTGCTGGAAGCGATGCGAGCAGCGGAAGTCTGGCAGATTGTGTTTTCCAGCACCTGCGCAACTTATGGAATTCCCGATAAACCAATCATTTCTGAAGACACACCACAACGGCCCATCAATCCCTACGGGTTCACCAAGCTGACCATCGAACAAGCACTGGAGGCCTATGCTCAGGCATACGGTTTCGGTTATGCAGCTTTCCGTTACTTCAATGCGGCTGGGGCAAGTCCCGAGGGAGACATGGGAGAAGACCATGAGCCTGAGACTCATCTCATTCCCATCCTCTTGCAGGTTGCTTTGAGTCAGCGTCCACATATCGCCATTTATGGAGACGACTACCCGACACCGGATGGCACCTGCATTCGTGACTACATTCACGTTGACGATTTGTCGGATGCCCACATAAGTGCCCTCGCCCTGCTAAAATCGGGGCAAGGGATTCGACTCAACTTGGGGACAGGGCAAGGCAACAGTGTGCAAGAAGTACTAGCAGCTTGTCGCCAGGTGACCGGGCATGCGATTCCAGCGGTACTCGCCGATAGACGAGCCGGGGATCCACCCTCGTTAGTAGCGGATAGCCGACAGGCTTTCGAACTACTGGGATGGAAGCCGGCTTACGATCAGATTGAAGCCACGGTAGAAACTGCCTGGCGCTGGCATCGTGATCACCCCAACGGGTATGGTAGCTAGCCCCAATATTTCATAAACTTTCTGCTGCGAGTCCGAATAGCACTACGTCTGCTGCGTTAAACAATCATTTGGGTGTGCTCAAGTATAGATAATACGTTCCGCACCCAAATCACCATTTGCCTTGCAGCCACAGCACTCTTCGGCCTCTCGCGACGAAATTTATGAAATATCCGGGCTAGCCCCATGCAAAACGTTGTCATTGAAGAACCTTATGAATTCATACCGCCCAGTTACTCGAACTGGTGGCCGGCGCTGATTCAGCTCTACCTCTCACGATATTTACGCAAAGTCTATGGCATCACTTCCGTGGAATGCCGCGATGTCCAGCGACTGACGAAGACCCTTGACCAGGGACATGGTGTCCTGCTGGCACCCAACCATTGCCGATTTTCCGACCCCTTAGTACTGGGCATTTTGTCCCGGAAAATTAATCGTCATGTTCATACGATGGCATCATGGCACTTGTTCAAACAAGATCGTTTGATTCACTTCATGGCACGCCGGATGGGAGCATTTAGTATCTATCGTGAAGGCGTCGACCGACTAGCACTCAGCACCGCCATCGATATTCTGGCGAATGCGCAACGTCCCTTGGTGGTCTTTGCCGAAGGGGCCGTGTCACGGCACAACGATCAGCTCATGCCACTGATGGATGGTACGGCTTTTATCGCTCGGCAGGCAGCTCGGCGACGCAAAAAACATGGTGATGCGGGTGGTGTCATGGTTCACCCGATTGCCATTCGTTACTATTTTCGTGGCGATGTGGAAGCGACCGCATCACGAGTCATGGAAACCATCGAATCGCATTTTTCCTGGTACTCACAGCAGGATCAGCCGTTGCTCGAACGCATTTGGCAAATAGGCCAGGCGTTGCTCTCACTCAAAGAAATTGAATACTGCGGAACGGCACGCATGGGAGATTTTTACGAACGGGTAGATGCTCTCACCGAAGACACCTTGACTCGATTGGAAAAAAAGTGGCAGCTCAAAGAGCTAGGCGACGGAATTGTGGCAAGAGTTAAAAATCTTCGTACCGCCATCATGCCCGAGTTGATCCATAACAACCTATCTGAATCCGAGCGACATGAACATTGGCAAGATCTGGCCACGTGTTATTATTTGCAGCAAATGTCCCACTATCCGCGACACTACGTACGTATGTCAAAGAAAAATATTTCCGAACATATCATCGAAACCGTAGAACGATTTGAAGAGGATTTTACCGACCAGACAACGGTTCTTGGTCCGTGGCATGTAGTGATTCAAGTCGGAGAGCCTATCGAGGCAAGTGGGCGACGTGAACGGAACGCCTCGACCGACCCGATCATGTCCGGCATTCACAACGGACTCACTGAGATGCTCACTCAGCTTGCTACTGAATCGACGCAGATGTGATTGAGGCGCTAGTTGAATTACTATCAACCATTAACTCGCGCCTAGTAGCTCGCGCCTAACAACTGCTATCCTATGTCACCTACACAAGACGAGTCGACTTCCAATTCGGATCACGCACCGGCTGGTTCGCCTCCTGACAGACGCTGGTATGCATCGGAAGACTGGTGGGCCGTATGGATCGGTGCAGTCGTGTTGGCTGGATGCACAGCTGCCCTCTATACGAATTTGCCAGAAGCTGAGAAGCAGCCGTCGATGATCGAGCAGTCTGCGCAAGAATCGTTGAAATTGACGACGCCGTTGCAGGCCTGGCTGGCAAAACCGAAATCGTGGACCAACAACCCGTTGGAGGCTTTTTACCTGGCAGGGAAAAATGATACGCTGCCAGGGATCGCGGGTGTGTTCGTCCTATCGCTGTTTCTGTTTGGGATCGCCTGCCGATCCTTGGGAACTCGCATTCGAGATTTTATTCCAGCTTATTGCTTTATTTATTTACTGGGTCTGTTTTCCTACTTGCTTGCCAGCCAATCGGTCATCAAGCAGTACAATCTGGAATACGCGTTATGGGCTCTGGCGATGGGGATGCTGATCAGCAACACTCTGGGCACACCCGCATTTGTGCGCCCCGCCCTACGAACTGAGCTTTACATCAAATCGGGATTGGTCATCCTTGGCGCGGAAGTCCTGTTCAGCAAACTGCTTGCCCTGGGCATTCCCGGCATGTGTGTGGCCTGGGTGGTAACTCCCATCGTACTGATATCCACCTTTATTTTCGGCCAGCGCGTGCTAAAAATACGTTCGCCATCACTCAACATGGTAATCTCCGCGGACATGTCGG
>JBDOMT010000200.1:23052-29560 GCA_039831705.1 Pirellulales bacterium
GGTCTGTGGAGTTTCAGCAGCAATCGCCACCGCTGCAGCTTGCAAAGCCAAGCAAGAAGAACTCTCGTTGGCCATTGGCCTTTCGCTCAGTTTTACTGCAATCATGATGGTGCTCATGCCAGCGACTATTCATGCACTGGGCATGAGCGAAGTACTCGGTGGGGCCTGGATGGGAGGTACCATCGACGCCACCGGAGCAGTCGCCGCAGCGGGTGCCACATTGGGCGATACGGCCATGGAAGTGGCAGCCACCGTGAAGATGATTCAAAACATCCTGATTGGTGTGACGGCTTTTGGAGTGGCCACTTATTGGGTCCTCTTTGTGGAAAGTGGGACTGGCGAAAGTCGACCTGGTTGGACGGAAATTTGGTTACGATTCCCCAAGTTTGTACTCGGTTTCGTGGCTGCATCGATCTTATTTTCTTTACTCTACGAGCAGGCGGATCGGGGTCCAGAGATTGTTACCACCATCATTAAGGGAAGCACCAAGACGTTGCGGGGCTGGTTTTTCTGCCTGGCGTTTGTCTGTATTGGCTTGGAGATGAACTTTCGTAAGTTGGCACAATCGATAGAAGGTGGCAAACCGTTGGTACTCTACTTAGTCGGCCAATCGCTCAATTTAATACTCACCTTGGCCATGGCGTGGTGGATGTTTGAAGTCGTTTACAAGGAACAGATAGATCAATTTTTGAATTGAGAGTTGAGGGTTGAGAGTAAAGAGAACAAAGTGAAAATCACAATAAACACCGTGCCATGCACTGGCGATAGCCCCTCAGGCAAACGAATCTTTTCAGCACTTACTGTATTAAATACAATCCAGACTCTACTCGAAAATTCCCAAGTCATCTGAAAAGTTTGGCTTGACGCAATAAGCCCACAAGCCGAAAATTTGTGCCTGACCCCTTCATCGCAGCTATGAGCATGCAAACCGAAAAATTCGTCCTACTTCCTTCGGTTGCCCCGCAACGGCATTGGCTGGCCTTTTTGATGATTTGCCTGGGGATAGCAAGTGTATGGCTGTTCGTCTTGCCGAGGCTGGCTCACCTCCCGGCTGTTCAGCAGAGGCAAGCAACATTCGATGCCAGTGGCATCGACCCAGCGGCTATGTTCTACACCGAACTGGAGCTGCTCGATTCCTCCAACAACCGGTTGCGGCAGTGGCAGCGTGAGCATCCCGAAGCGCTTTGGTAAGGCATTGGTTGAAGCCCCTGCTACTTCGACTCCACAAGCTTACCCGATAAGAACCTGTGTAGGATACTTGACATCAAGGTTTGATAAAAGGAATAAAGGTGCCAACCTGGCCTAACCAATCTGATCCTACTCCACCTCGTAGCCCAAATTCGGGGCCAGCCACCTCTCCACTTCCGCCACTCCCATTCGCTTTCGCCGCGCGTAGTCTTCGACCTGATCGCGGGTGATCCGATCGACGGCGAAATATTTTGCTTGCGGATGGGCGAAATAGAGGCCGCTGACACTGGCCGCCGGTAGCATGGCATAGTGTTCGGTGAGACGGATGCCAGTCGCCGCTTCCGCATCGAGCAGTTCAAACAGGGTGCCCTTTTCGGTGTGATCAGGTTGCGATGGATAACCGGGAGCAGGCCTGATTCCACAGTACTTTTCGGCGATGAGATCTTGCGGTGAAAGTTCTTCGGTTTCGCCATACCCCCAGTCGCGCCGAGCGCGAGCATGAACCATTTCAGCAAACGCTTCGGCCAACCGATCGGCCAGCGCTTTGACCAGAATCGCATTGTAATCATCCTGGTCGGCCTCGAAACTGGAAGCCAACCCATCGCAACCGAGTCCTGTGGTGACCGCGAACCCGCCAATGCTATCTTGGGCTGGACTGGTGCCAGTGGTATTGGCTTCGAAGTTTGCCTCGGGGTTGGCTGTTGGGGCGATAAAGTCGGCTAACGAACAGTAGACATCTTGACCTTTTCGCTGCCACTGCTGCCGCAACCCGTGCAATCGGCAGCGGACATGTTTGCGCTGACTGTCGGTATAGACCAGGATATCATCGCCATCACTGGCTGCTGGCCAGAAACCATAAACGCCTCGAGCAGTCAGCAATTTCTCATCGATGATGCGTTGCAATAATTCCTGAGCATCGTCAAACAATTTTTGCGCCGCCTCTCCCAACTTAGGATCGGATAGAATTTTTGGATACTTGCCCTTGAGTTCCCAGGTTAAGAAGAAAGGTGACCAGTCGATAAACGGACGAATTTCCTCCAGCGGAACATCTTCCAGCACACGAGTGCCGAAGAATGCGGGGGTCGGCAAGTCGGTTGATTGCCAGTCGCAGTTAAAGCGTTTTTCGCGTGTTTGGGCATACTCTGTGAGCGCTACAGCCTGTCGCCGAGAATACGACTCTACCAATTGTTGTTGTAGCTGACGATTCTCTGCTGCAAACGTCTCACGATGTTGGTCGCTTATCAATCGTTCCACCACGCCGACACTACGCGAAGCGTCGAGTACGTGAGCAACACAGTGATCATAGTGGGGAGCAATTTTTACTGCCGTATGCTTGGCACTGGTCGTGGCCCCACCAATGAGCAAGGGCCATTGGACTGTGGTTCGTTTCATCTCACGAGCCACGTGCACCATTTCATCCAGACTGGGGGTGATGAGCCCTGAGAGTCCAATCACATCGACATGCTGAGCCGCGGCCGTTTCCAGAATTTTTTCACAGGAGACCATCACTCCCAGATCGATCACTTCAAAGTTGTTACATCCCAAAACCACACCGACGATATTTTTGCCAATATCGTGAACATCCCCTTTCACCGTCGCCAGAAGTACTTTTGCACGAGCCCCTTGGCTTGCACCGGTCGCCAGTTTCTCTTCCTCCATGAAAGGGGTGAGATAGGCGACTGCTTTTTTCATGACCCGTGCACTTTTGACGACCTGGGGCAAAAACATTTTTCCCGCACCGAACAAATCTCCTACTTTACTCATACCATCCATAAGCGGACCTTCAATGATCGACAAGCAGCGATCGTACTTTTGCCGAGCGGTTTCCGCATCTTCATCAATGTATTTGACAATGCCTTTGAGGATTGCATGCTGGAGCCGTTCTTCAACCGGTTTTTCGCGCCATGTCAGATCGGCGGCCGGAGCCTTGCTCCCCTGCCCTTTCACTCTATCGGCATACTCGACCAGACGTTCGGTTGGAGTAGAGTCTCCCTCGATCGATCGGTTCAAGATCACATCCTCAACCAGCTGTTTCAACTCCGGATCGATCTCCCCGTAAACCGCCAGCTGGCCGGCATTGACGATGCCCATGTCAAGTCCCGCCTGGACTGCATGGTAGAGAAAGACAGCATGCATCGCCCCTCGGACCACATTGTTACCACGAAATGAGAAAGAGATGTTCGAAACCCCTCCCGAAACATGGACTCCCGGACAACCCTTTTTGAGTTGGCGCGTCGCTTCGATAAAGTTAACCGCATAGCTGTTATGTTCTTCAATTCCGGTCGCTACCGTGAGAATGTTGGGATCGAAAATGATGTCTTCGGCAGGAAAACCAATTCCTTCGGTCAGCAGCCTGAAGGCACGCTGACAAATGCTCACCTTGTCATCGACTTCCGCGGCCTGGCCCTGTTCGTTGAATGCCATCACCACGACCGCTGCCCCATATCGTCGACAGAGTCTGGCCCGCCTGAGGAATTCTTCTTCGCCATCCTTGAGACTGATTGAATTGACAATCGGCTTGCCCTGCGTCGATTTGAGACCCGCCTCCAACACCGACCATTTGCTGCTATCAATCATTACCGGTACGGCTGCGATCTCGGTCTCGCCGGCGATGAGTCGCAGGAACCGGACCATTTCCAATTCGCCATCGAGGAGCCCTTCGTCCATGTTGATATCGATCACATTGGCCCCGCCCACGATCTGACTGTGCGCAATTTCGATGGCTTCTTCGTGATTTTCTTCTTTGATCAAACGCGCAAATTTTCTCGAGCCGGCTACATTGGTTCGCTCGCCAATCATCAGCAGGTTATGCTCGGGGCGTAGTGTATGGGGTCTGGTACCGCTGAGGTGCAATAGGTGATCAGGAGTGGCTGGCCGGTGGGGCCGCACCTTGCGAACCCGCTCGGCAATGGCCCCGATATGGGCAGGGGCCGTACCACAACAGCCGCCCACAATGTTCAGCCAACCAGCTTCGGCAAATTGGCCCATCAACTCGGCCATCTTGGCAGGTCCCATATCGTACTGCCCCATTTCGTTGGGCAGCCCCGCATTGGGATGACAACTAATTCGCGTGGTGGCAACCTGTTGCAAAGTTTGCAGATGAGGCCGCATCAATTCGGGGCCCAACGCGCAGTTCATGCCAACCGACAGCAGGGGGAAATGGGAGATCGCATGCCAGAAGGCCTCGATCACTTGACCAGAGACAAAAGTAGCTCCTCCTTCATTGAAGGTGGCCGAAACCATCACCGGAACGTCGATTTGATGCTCATCAAAATAACCTCGAATGGCAAACAAACAGGCCTTGAGGTTTAGCGTATCGATCACCGTTTCAACCAGCAGAATATCGACACCCGCTTCCACCAATGCTTGAGTTTGGGCCAAATACGACTCGACCATCTGGTCGAAGGTGACCGGCCGATAAGCGGGATCGTCAACCTGAGTGCTAATCGCCATCTGCTTGGTGGTGGGACCGATCGATCCGGCGACAAAACGTGGCCGCCGTGGATCTCGCTCGGTGAATTCATCGCATGCTCGGCGCGCGCAGCCGACCGCAGCCGCGTTGATCTCAGTGACCAATTCCAGAGGCAAGTCAAATTCCACCATGCCAATCGGGCTGGCACCAAATGTGTTGGTTTCGACGATATCAGCCCCCGCCGCAAGATAATTGCGGTGGATTTCGGTGATAGCCTCCGGATGCGTCAGGCAAAGAATATCGGCAAAGTTTTTTAGATCCTGATGATGGTCGGCAAAACGTTCGCCACGGACTGCAGCTTCGTCGAGTTGCAAAGCTTGAATCAGTGTTCCGGTGGCCCCATCGAGCAACAGGATTCGCTCGTCGAGCAGACCATTGATCGTATCAGCGGAAGGTAAAATTTGGGGAGAGTTCATGGAAAGGACATTTGAATAAACTGCGGGGATTGATGTGCGAGTATGTCAAAACATACCACGGCTGACAACGTCGCTATTGACAGATATGCCCATGGAGAAATTTTCCGGGCAAAAATTGACTCTAACGTTGCAAAAATTTAACAGCTGATAACAGAAGTCAACTGATAGAGGCTCTCTCCGTTTCATTTACTTCTTGTTCAAAGAGCGCTGGATTCGATTGCGGTGCGGAGGGATGCGACGTTTTCTGCAATCGAATGGGGGCCGCCAAAGATGGCGCTTCCCGCGACTAGGACACTGGCACCGGCTGCAACAATTTCTGCTGCATTGTCTGCCGTGACACCTCCATCGACTTCCAGTTCGGCGGTCGAACCAATAGCATCCAACATTCCGCGCAGTCGGCTGATTTTTCTTGTGCTACTTGGAATGTATGCCTGACCACCAAAGCCCGGATTAACCGACATGACCAACACCAGGTCGACTTCCGGCAAGATCTCCTCGAGAGCAGCCAGTGGGGTCGCCGGGTTGAGGGTGACTCCCGGTCGGGCGCCTGCTTCGCGAATCTTTTGTATCGTGCGGTGCAGGTGGGGACATGCTTCAACGTGTACGGTGATGATGTCGGCCCCTGCCTGAGCAAAATCAGCCACATAGCGATCTGCATTTTCGATCATTAAGTGGACATCGAGAGTGGTTTGGTGCTTATCTGCCAGTGGTCGAAGCGATCGGGTCACCAACGGGCCAATCGTAATATTGGGGACGAAGTGGCCATCCATCACATCGATATGCACGTACTGAGTACCGGCATCCAATGCCAGTTCAACTTGTTCTCCAAGTTGCGAGAAGTCGGCTGACAGAATCGAAGGGGCTAATTTGACTGTGGGCATGGTTTTTATTTAGGTCGGTGCTGTAGTGATTTTTGTATCATTGTAGGTTGGAGTTGTATGCCCGTCTAGAATGGGCTCGGATGCTACCGAAAAAACAGGAAGGCCCATCGGGTGATGACTACAAGCTGATCCTCTATCCGAGCATTGAAAAAAACTGCTCTTCAATCTGCGCGAGGATCCCGAAGAAATTCATAACTTGGCTGATGAGCCAGCCCATCAGGCAACCATGTGTCGTTTGTTTTCAAAACTGAGCCAGCTACAAAAAACGATGGACGATCCGCTGGAGTTGGGCGAGACATACCCTGAAATGATGGTAAAGTGATGCAACTTAAACAATTTTGAACCGCTAATGGACACTAATAAACGCTAATATCGGTTGTTTAGATGAAATTGCTTTTTGCCTGCAATAGGCTTGCAAGCAGAATTTAATAAAGATCCCCGCCGCAAGCGGCGGGGTATTTGTTCAAAACAATGTATTTTGGCGATCCTCGTGCAGTTTGCTATATGATCCACCCTGCTTTTTCACATATTGCGAAATGGTAGACTCGCTT
>JBDOMT010000119.1:0-7124 GCA_039831705.1 Pirellulales bacterium
TTACACTCGGTCATGCGACGTGTCCTTGCCCTGGTGAGTAAGGAATGTTTTCAATACCCTACTTTTACCGGGACTTGGGCCGTCGCGCTAGACCGCTTTTCAATAAATTTATGAATTATCCGGGCTAGAATAATCGTGTGCGCGTCCACAGTCAGCGATGCCATGGAGAACATAACGATGGAAATGAGGAGTGATGACAAGGAGGAAGACGGGCAGTTTAGGAGTCTTGAGGCAGAAGAGAAGAGTAGTAGGTTGGCCCGACTACTAAAGTATAGCTCATAGATTCCAATTCGGCTGGACAGTTTTACGAGCAATTACACGGGCTAGGAGATGTTGTGGCAAAACGCACAGTACACAAAAAGGGCCGGTTGTCTTGGTAAAGACACCCAGCCTCGAAGCACCTAATTAAATGTTATGGTCCGACTTTGAAGATCCGTATTTCTTAGCCACGCTTTCTGAATCGGCGTCCAGTAGCACAGAGACTTAAGAGCGACCACACGGCAAAACTCAGTGGTTCGGGTGTGCGGTAGAGCTGATCCTGGCGACCGGTGAAATTCAGGATCGCAATGTTACCTACAGGCTGGAAGCCTATTCAACACGGTTTGTAGCGTAGTTCAGGAAACCGCGCTCACTTAAGACGGTCTCTGCGCTGGCTCTGAGGCCAGGCAAGACAGGAAAAGCCCAACAGAAGCAGCCCAATGGCGGCTGGCTCGGGGACGACAGCGAGCGCTGGTGTATTCAAATCGGTTCCATGATTCTGCTGCCAAATGAGGAAATCACCTCCATCACTATCGCCATCTCCATCGGCATCTGCGCCGTCATCCAGGCCAAAAGATTGGTTCCAGAGAGTCAAGTCATCGTCATTCACTCGCTGGTCACAATTGAAATCCCCTGGCAATCCGGAGCTGCAACCAGGAGCAAACGCAAATCGAAAATCGGAGAAGCTTTCCTGCTGATCCACGGTTCCACTGTAGATGATTCGATCGAAAGGTTCGTCCGAGAGTACACCAAAGAAAGTATCCGGATCACGTGCTAGATCACTGGTCAATCCAAGAGAGGTGGTGCCAGCGAAAATCTCCACGGTAGCGACGCCGTCTTCAGGTTCAAGGTCAAAGATTTCCAACGCAAACGCATAAACCGATTGGCCGCCAGTGATGTTCACCTCGATGGCGTCCGGTTTGTCTCCCGGGTGCAGGTCTCCGGTGAGCTGGAGTCGGTAAAAGAGGCCTTGTTCTGGTTGTTGCCCTGTTTCAAACGTGAAGCTACCAGACAATGGTGTATTGGTTTTGTCAAAAGTCAAGATGGCTGTTACCAAATCGGAGTCGTCCGCAGGTGGTGAATCTACCTCGTTGGAGAGAGCGATATTGTCGGGTCCGGTGTTGAACAATTCCACCGAGTGCCCAGCATTTCCCACGGCCTGGGTCCAACCGACAGGATCATTGGCGAAGTAGGTCAAAGTCGCTTGGGACGGTGTGTTGGCTACAAGCACCAAACTGGCAATCGTAACCATATATCGTATTCGTAAATAAGCCATTGTTGCTGTCTCGTGTTGGCCGGTTATGGGCTCGGCTTGGTCTGATGACGCTAAAAATAGGAATCCTGTTTCCATGGTAACATTCCACGGCAAGAGACACCAGGAAAATCACGCAGCGCAGAAAAAAATGAAGGACCTTTCGGCCCTTCATTACTAATAATATTCGTGCTTAAATGGGAAACAACCCTTGTTTGCAAACGACTAAAAGCTATCGGTCGGAATACGCATGCCACTTACAAGCAAAAGCGAATTTCAGTTGCTGGTACTTTCCCTCCACTGATAAGCCAAACCGGCTACTACGGATGTGGCCAACAAGGTCCAGATAACCAAACTACCCGCTTCTGGAACCGGTATCAGAACCAACTGATCTTGCTTGGTCACAGTACCAGCAAGATTGGTTAGCTGCATAATCCGGACATTGCCGATGCTGTTTGAATCCCAACTTCCACCCGAAACGGCATCAGCATAGTTGCTTTCCCAAAGGGTCCTTGCAGCCGAAGCGTCTGTTCCGGTGTATCCTAAACTGCCCCAAATCAGGTTTTGCAAGGAGTTGGCGGAATCTCTCGATGAGGCCGTGGATGCCGTGTCAAAGTCAAACCCAGTCAAGCCATTGGCGCTGTTGTCCCCATTTCTAAATTGCGTATACGCCCAGGCTGCAATAGGCACCAAGGTTTTACTCGTACTCAGATCTCCCGGTCTACCCGATGTTTGGGTTCCGATGGCGACCACCTTGTAGGTGTCTGTGAAATTGATGAACTGAGACACGCCGGTTTCGGTACAAAACGTATCGAACGGCGTGAAAGAGTCAGAAGAAGAAGTCACACCAGTCGTAACAAACCGCCCCGCATCAGTACCGGGCCCATTGCCAAAACTTAACTGGCTACCGACATCGACATAAATAGACGCTTGAGCAAGCGAATGAAACCCCAATGATAAAGCAAGAATCAAGAAGGCTTTTAGTGTTGTTTTCATCGAATTCACCTTTCCTTTTTCACAAAACTCTGCAGATTTTCACAAAACTCTGCAGAATCGACCCGCCCGTACCCACAGCTTGGCAGGCAGTCCACTGCTGAAGCTATGCTACCAGCTTATCGCCGTGATTGCAAACAACAAAACTATGAATTTTATTAAAAACCGAAAAAGTGGCCTAATCCGCATATTTCATCAGGCGCCGAGCGTTAGCTCCCGGTTACTTCTGATTCGCATCGTTACTTGATAAAGCCGGACACTAACGCGTGGCGGCTGATAAGACACACTGTTTTTCCAGATCACATTGCAATTCGTTATGATGAAAGGACTTACAACGAATACTGGGCGATCCATGAAATATACGAGTAACCAGTCTAAAACGGCTTAATTATTAGGTGCTTTATGCCAAAGTAAGATGGGTGGATGAAAGTGCTTCGATTAGCACTAGTGCTTTGTCAAACTTATCTTTTTGGGTTGACGCACAAATAAACCGTTGCCCTGCCAGTACTTATGGCTGCGGCTACCCAAAAAGTAAGGTTTGACCATACATTGTTGCGGATTGATCCTATTCTAACGCGATCGGGTCGCTATCAGATCGGCTAACACCGGATGGTCCGATAGAGATAAATAATGATTTGTCCCCGTTGCCATTCCAATGATGTCCATTTGAGCCGTAGCGGCAATCGGTCGTTACTCTTGATTCTACGATGGTTCATCAGAGCGTTGCGTTGCCACCGCTGTAGCAAGCAGTTTTACCGACTCGGTTAAGTGAGTCGGCTTTGCAACGGCCTCTCCCATATATTTACCCGGCCCCCTCCCCCTCTCCCCTCTACATCCTACATTCCTTGTTCAATGTTCAATATTCAATATTCAATATTCAATATTCAATATTCCCATGATTCCTTGTTCAATATTCGATATTCCCAAGATTCAATATTCCCAATCTTCTTATCGCGCCCGGCCATTGCCGGGTCCACTTTGTGGATAGTATCGCGACGGGGTCATGAAGGTTGAACGTGTTCCCTGTAACATAAATCCACTACCGGACCCTGTGGATTGAATCGGCAAACGTCCTTGCTGCAGAGTGTTCTCAATTTTTCCCAGCGTGCGCGCTTGTCGTTGACGAATCGATCGTTCATTCAGGTTGATCTCGCGCTGCTTTTGTTGGGGTCGTACAAACGAGTAGTAGTTGGGTACCCCGCTGACATTTGTACGGAGCAGGTTCAAATAGGGACTGGTGGTCGGTCTGGCTGGTTGGTACTTACGCGCCCTCTGCGCGCATGCACGCTCACTTGGCACCAGGGCAAATCCCAACACTAGTATTGCTAGCAACCGATTGTATTGAGTCTTCATTGTGTTGTTTCCTTGCATAGTGATGATACGACCCGGAACGGGTACCCAGACAATCACATTCCACCATTCCCGCCCGCAGCGGCGACCACATTGTCACCGAAATTGAGGTTTCGCCGTCTTCACAGGCTGGAAGCCCGCGCTACCTAATCTTTTTCGGCCCGTCCGGCTCTTCCTCCTCAAGGATTGTACCCAATTTTCCGATAGTATCAATAATTCTGACTGTGCTTAGTAATCGTCCTCATAGTTGGTCCCCTTATCTCGCAGACTCATCCTCCCATTCGGACCCATGTCTGAAATACTGTTATGTCGTTAAATCAAATGGACAAACGGAGTTACTGGCCTCAGGTCGCTTGCCTGCTCTTGTTAATGGCAAGCAGTGGTGGCTGCCGTCACATTTATCCGGGAATGAAGCCAGATGGACCCAAACCACGGGTTCCCCAGATTATTCCACGGGAGCATGCCAAGGTTTCGATGCCTGACTACATCATCGAACCTCCTGATATTCTCACCATTGAGACGATAGGCCTAATTCCCAAGTTGCCGTACCGTCTTAAGCCACTCGATGTCGTCAGCGTATTTAGCGCTGGGTTGCCGGAGGATCTACAGCTGGCAGGCGAGTACACCATACAACCTAACGGTACGATCCAAATGGGCCACTCGTTGGGATTGATGAGAGCTACAGGTAAATCAGTATTGGAGTTGCAGGCTGACATTCTAGACAAACTCAAGGAAGATTATCGCGAGCCGGAAGTCTGGGTTACTTTGAACCAGATGGGAGCTCAGCAGCAAATAGCTGGTGAGCACCTGGTAGCCCCCGATGGCAAGGTCAACCTGGGCACCTATGGACGAGTCCGTGTGGTCGGACTGACCATCGACGAAGCACGACACACTATTCAAGAGCATTTGTCCGAGTCACTTGAGAACCCGGAAATTTCGGTTGACGTATTGGGCTACAACAGCAAAGTCTATTACGTCATTACCCAGGGCGCCGGTCTGGGCGACCAGGTAATTGTATTACCGTCTAAGGGGAACGAAACGGTATTGGATGCGATTGGCCAGATTCAGGGACTGCAGTCGAATTCCTCTACCCGGATGTGGATTGCCCGCCCGGGTAAAAATTCCTGTGGTGGTGATCAGATTTTGCCGGTCGACTGGTTAGCGGTTACCCAACGAGGAGCGATCGAAACCAATTATCAGGTGATGCCAGGCGACCGCATCTATGTGTCAGAAGACAAGTTGGTGGCTTTCGATACGGCTCTAGGCAAGCTGATTTCACCTCTTGAGCGGATATTTGGTGCGACATTACTAGGAACCAATACGGTTTCGCGCTTTGTGTTCTTTGATCGGGGAAATAATTTCGGTGGAGGAAATTTCTAACTGGTCCTTGATGTCGGCATGGCGTGGAAGTGGTGGAATAATGGCATATGAGATGTTGAGATGTTGAAATATTGACTCAAGGGGGGCAGGTAACCCGCGTTCTGCTCTGGAAGTATGATGATCAAATATTGTATGACCCATAAGATATTGAGCGTGATTCTATTGAGTGGGGTGATCCTGCTTGGTGGTTGCCGTTCTGGTTTAATGGGGAAACGGGAGTCGGAGCTTAATTGCCCAACCGATATCCGTCAAAAACTCTTTTGGTGTGCTGGAGAAGACGCACTGTTCTCCTGCCCCTGCGGCCCTGATGGCGAGTTTTATGGTATGAAACCGACCTGTTGGGGTGAATGGCCCGCTTCGGGAGCCGATTGGCGAAACGCTTATTGCGGGGCGCCAGCGGAACCATATTCATTGTCCTCGGACGAAGTGATTTCCACGAGCGAGGCGATCTCCGGAGTACCTTTACCAGCCTCCGTCGACGACCCGGTACCAGCCTCCGTCGACGACCAGGTACCAGCCTCCGTCGACGACCAGGTACCAGCGTTCGTGGACGACCCGGATAAATCGTACAATCCGTTTGGCTCCAGTCTGCAGGTGACGCCCGCTCCACCATTGGCAGAAGAGTCGGCTAAGGTGGAGAAGCCCGTTGACAAGCTGCCAAGTGGACGGTCGATCGAGAAACCTGATTCGTTGCCTGCCTTGTCCGAAGAGAATTCAGAAAATGCAGTTCCTGACAGCCAGGAACTTCATGAGCAGAGCATTAAGGACAAACAGGGGACTTTGCAACCGTTACCGGCAACTCAGCCCAACTTGCATACCAATTCATTGCGTTCGAAATTTCGAGAACCGCTGCCCACGAAACAAGCGTACCAACAAGTATCACTAGTAAAACTAAAAATTCCACCCGCTCCTGTTGCGGACAAGCCATCGAGTGTGATTTTGGTGGAATTACGTCAACAGGCAATGTCAGAGGTGGCCAAGACTTCGGAAAACCCAGATCAGAAGGAATCTGTGAATGGGGATATAAGCACCATAGGCCCTTCGAAGCCAGGCGAAGCAAAAGGTACGGAAGTGACCAATGTGTTTTTTGAGTGGCCCATGTCGGTAACTCAAGGTGACACGAAAGAGCCTTCGGTGCAGATCGAAGTGATTCCCCAACGGCTACCGCTGGTTAAATCGGCAAAGATAAAAAAAGCCTCTGCTCAGATTCAGGTGCTGGATCACTTAACCAAAGGTTACAAATCGTCCTTGTTTGTCCAGTGAATGTGAGCGGCGATTTTCGTAAGATGAGCAAGTAATAACTTACGAGCACGCAGCGCAGGTAAGTGGGACTTACGCACCCACTCGCTTACGCTTCGTGCTTGTATTCTGGTAAATCCTCAACTACCGCTCGCTCCAGCCTTCACGGCCATGGGAAGGCCCTTCTGGCATTCCCAGCACAAACCGTGTAACAATCTTCAGGCGAATCCTACCCTGCCGGGCAAGATAACGCCCGATTTCTGCTGTGACCTATTGGCTCCCAAATGTGACCTGGAAAATCAAAAAAATTCTAAAATAATCTATGTGGCCCATCTAGTCCTACATCGCTAAGTCAAAATCATGGTATTTGAATTAGCCACGGATTGAACACGGATGAAACACGGATTTTTAACCCAACGATCGGGCCAATCACGGTGATCTGTTCCAAAAGTCAGTTCAAGTGGCAAAATATCCTTTATCTGTGTTCAATCCGTGTTTCATCCGTGGCTCCTTTTCTCTGTACTTAGCGCAGTGGTACTAGCCCGCATTTCTCACACCGCTCGCCGGCTGATCCGGCGACAGCCATCCGATGAGCGGTCGCGATAGCTTCGTTGTCTTTTCGGAAGATTTTGAGTGGATTTCACATCACTTT
>JBDOMT010000132.1:0-7117 GCA_039831705.1 Pirellulales bacterium
CCGGTCCGCATCATCACCCTGGGTGACGATCTGGCCATCAACGAAGGAGATGAGGTCCGTAGTACAGGACGCCTGCTGAGTGTGCCTGTGGGAGACAATCTGTTGGGACGTGTGGTCGATCCTCTCGGCAACCCGATCGATGGCAAAGGGCCCATCAACACAGACAAACGACGTAATGTAGAAGTGATTGCCACGGGCGTTTCGGAACGGCAACCGGTGTGTGAGCCATTACAAACCGGTATTAAAGCGATTGACGCCATGACACCGGTCGGACGTGGACAACGCGAGCTGATTATTGGCGACCGTAAAACGGGCAAAACGGCGGTTGCTATCGACGCCATCATCAATCAACGCGATTCGGGAGTGAAGTGCTTTTATGTGGCCATAGGCCAGAAAGATTCGACCGTCGCTGGCGTGATTGAGAAGCTGCGTGAGAGTGGAGCGATGGATTATACAACCGTTGTGGTCGCCGGCGCCAGTGTCCCGGCTCCACTGCAGTACATTGCCCCCTACTCCGGTACTGCCATGGCAGAAGAATATATGTTTGCCGGTGGTCATGCCTTGGTGGTTTACGACGATTTGAGTAAGCAGGCGGTCGCCTATCGTGAGCTATCTCTGTTGATGCGACGTCCGCCCGGTCGTGAAGCGTTTCCAGGAGACGTGTTTTACTGTCATAGCCGTTTGTTGGAACGTTCCGCCAAACTCTCTGAGGAGTTGGGAGGGGGGTCGATTACGGCACTGCCGATTATCGAAACACTCGAGGGCGAAGTTTCAGCCTACATTCCGACCAACGTCATTTCGATTACGGATGGCCAGATCTATCTGCAACCAGAATTGTTTTTCGCCGGTATCAAGCCGGCAATGAACGCAGGTATTTCGGTTTCACGGGTTGGCGGTGCGGCTCAAATTAAGGCCATGAAAAAAGTCGCCGGTGGTTTGCGACTTGACCTGGCTGCGTTCCGTGAGCTGGAGGCCTTCGCCCAATTGGGAACCGATCTCGACCCGGCCACCCAGGCCCGACTTGATCGTGGCTATCGTATGGTCGAATTGCTCAAGCAAGGGCAGTACGTCCCTCTGTCGGTGGTCGAACAAGTGTTGGTCATCTACGCGGGAACACGCGGTCACTTGGATCAAGTGCCAGTCGAACAAGTGAGCGACTGGGAGCAGCAATTCCTGGTGTTCATGCGTGATCAGAAGTCGGAAGTTCGTCAAGAGCTGGAAGATAAACAAGATCTCGACGACGACCTGATCGCAAAAATAGAAGCATCCGTCGAAGAATTCCAAAAGCAGTTTCAAGGCAGCACACCCGCCGAGGAAACTGCAGTAGAGACTACCGCCTAGGTTCCTACCGCCGATCCTTTGACCTCTGCCCTTTTTGACCTCTACCCTCTGACCTCTACCCTCTGACCTCCCCTTCACCATGGCCAATCCTAAAGCACTGGACAAGCGACGGAAGTCGATCCGTAACATCCGCAAAATTACGCGGACCATGGAGCTGATCGCCACCGCGCGATTCAAGAAGGCGATGGATCGGGCGACGGCGGCTACTGCATACACCGATCGGGTGACTCAACTGGTGGCTGATTTGACCCAATCGGGCCTGGAAGTGAAGCACCCGTTGCTGAAGGCCCGGGAGAGTACGGAACGCTGTGCCTTGTTAGTGTTGACGGCCAATCGTGGCTTGTGCGGAGGATTTAACGGAAATTTACTACGCGCTGGTTTGAAACGATGGCAACGACTTAACCAGGAGGTGGAGCACTGTCAGTTGGAAGTTGCCGGCAAGCGTGGCATCAGTGGCTTTTCCTTTCGTGGACATGTACCTGATCAAGCCTACACTCAATTTGAGGATAAACCGGAGTATGGCGAAGTGGATGAAATCGCCAGCCGCTTTCTCGATGAATATGGTACAGGTCAGCTTGATCGATTGGATGTGGTCTATACCAAGTTTAAGACGATAGCGCGTCAACAAGTGGTGGTTGAAACGCTTTTGCCCCTGGGTTCTCTGGGATCTGAATCATCCGGGTCGGAGAGAGACAGGGCTGCCGATGCAGGCGAAGAATCTGTTTCGGGACAATCACAGTATGAATTTCTACCCTCTCCTGAGAGTATTCTGGAAGAGGTGATACCGACGAGTTTCAAAGTAAAGCTGTTTAAATGCTTTCTCGATTCCGCCGTCAGTGAGCAAGTCTCCCGGATGGTAGCCATGAAAAGTGCTACGGAGAGTGCGGACGAATTGATCAAGGATTTGAGTATGCAGTACAACCGCGCTCGCCAAGGCCGCATTACCTCGGAACTGATGGATCTGATCGGCGGTGTTGAGGCATTGAATTAACGAATAAGTCAAGCGTCGCCAGACAGGCGGCAACCTGAAACCTAATCCTAAATCCAAAATCAATTAAAATGGCAACTGCAACACAGAATATTGGGCGTATTACCCAGGTTATTGGCTCTACATTTGATGTCGAGTTTGAGGAAAACAAGCTTCCGGCCATTTACAACGCGGTGAAAATTGCTTCCGAGCAAAAGGGGGTAAGTCTCAATCTCACCGGCGAAGTTCAGCAGCATCTAGGGGGCGGCCGAGTCCGTTGTATTGCTTTGGGTAGTACCGATGGCATGATCCGTGGTCAAGAATGTATCGATACGGGTAAGCCTGTCACCGTACCGGTTGGCGAAGCGACCTTGGGCCGAGTCTTCAATGTTACCGGCGATGTGGTGGATGGTCGTGGTGAGGTCAAAGCGGATGAACATTGGCCCATTCACCGGCAAGCACCTCCACTGAAAGACCTTTCCACCAAGACAGAAATATTCGAGACCGGTATCAAAGTGGTTGACCTGCTCACCCCGTTTGTCCGTGGTGGCAAGGCGGGGCTGTTTGGTGGAGCCGGTTTGGGCAAGACAGTGATTTTGACCGAGCTGATTGCTCGGATCGCCTCGGCCCATGGTGGTTACTCCGTGTTCGCGGGAGTGGGGGAACGTACCCGTGAAGGAACCGACCTGTGGTTGGAAATGCAGGAAGCCAAAATTGGCGATACCGGACGTAGCGTGATCGATCAAACTTGCATGGTTTTTGGCCAGATGAACGAGCCACCTGGAGCCCGTTTGCGTGTGGCTCTGTCCGCTTTGACAATGGCCGAGTATTTCCGCGATAAGACAGGAGCCGATACGCTGCTGTTTGTCGATAATATCTTTCGTTTTTCGCAGGCGGGGAGTGAAGTTTCCGCCCTGTTGGGAAGAATGCCGTCCGCCGTGGGATACCAGCCCACGCTGGCTACTGAAATGGGCGCTTTGCAAGAACGGATTGCCTCTACCAGCAAAGGTGCAATCACTAGTGTGCAAGCCGTTTATGTGCCTGCCGACGATCCAACCGATCCGGCCCCGGCGACCGCCTTTGGCCAACTCGATGCGTTCTTGTATCTGGAACGGTCGATTTCGGAAAAGGGGATTTACCCGGCGGTTGATCCACTGGCATCCTCGAGTCGAATTCTCGATCCGCAGTACGTGGGCGACCGGCATTTCAATTGTGCCCGTCGGGTGCAAACGAACTTGCAGCGATACCGTGAGTTACAAGACATCATCGCCATCCTCGGTGTCGACGAACTGGCGGAAGAGGACAAACTGGTTGTCCATCGGGCTCGACGGATCGAACGATTCCTGTCGCAACCGTTCCTGGTAGCGGAGGTTTTCACCGGCAAGCCGGGCGAGATCACTTCGCTGGACGATACCATTCGCAGCTTCGAAGAAATCTGTGACGGCAAGTGGGATCACCTGCCAGAAGATGCTTTCATGTACGTCGGTGCGATCGAACAGGCCGAGGAGCAGTGGAAGAAAAGTCAGTGATAGGCGCTAGTTGTTAAGTGCTAATTACAAGTTGTTGGTTGAGTTCTAACCCTGGTTCATTGTCATGTCTACTGCTACGAATGGTTCCTCGGCATTGCATGTGTCGATTGTTACACCTGAGGATACTGTGCTGGATACGCGGGCTGATTTTGTCGCGTTACCCTTGTTTGATGGTGAATTGGGTGTGGCTCCTCTGCATAGTCCGATGATAGGCCGACTACGCAGTGGAGAGTTGCGAATTCGCCAGGGCAATGAGACGAGCCTCTTTTATGTTGAGGGCGGTTTCGTCCAAGTGGCGGACAACGAAGTTGCTGTGATGACAAGCCGTGCCCAACCGGCAGACCGTATCGATGCCGAAGCAGCCCAGCAACTGTTGGAAACGTCTCTGAAAAGCAAGGCCGCCGGCGACGAGCAAATCTCAAATCGCAATCGCCAAGTCGATCAGGCACGGGCCCAAATACGCATCGCCCGCCGGGCTGCAAAGTGATTTTAGGGACCGACCGATTGGGGAACGGTCAATTTTTCCAATAACGCTAGCGGTTGTCGCGGCTTTATCAGCCCAAGCAAACACAGATTTCCCTTAAGATAATACGCCGCAGCCAGTATCAAACGTGGCCACCGCAAGCCTTCGGCCACTGAGGATGGCCAGCATCCCGAATAGCAGCACCGTCGAGGTAGCCGGCTCGGGCACGGTGGTCGAAGTCGCAGTCAAGGCAACAACAGTGCCGTATTATGCTTGCCAGACATCCAGATCGAATGCGCTGGGTGGATCGGTCACTTCTCCCCGTTGCCACTTCAAAAAATCGGCGCCGTCGACATCGCCGTCTCGGTCGAAATCACCACTGGGTTCATCAGTGAGCAGGCCGAGGGCAAAGACGGATGCGTGATCGAGGACCGCCCATGCCTGATTGTTGGCCGCGTCGACGCCGTATGTGCTGAGATCGGCCAAATCAAGCGAACCCCCGCCCGGTCCGTCCAGGAAAGCATCGTAGGACCCAAGAAACAACGACGTGCCCAAGCCGCCCGTCGCTGTTGAGCCCGAACGCATCGATCCAATTTTGGGCAGTGAAATCGTAGGTCAGAAAATCCAAATCGTCTCAAGGGTGGGTAAGCCCCCTTCGGCGTAGGTGAACTGGAGCACGTACAGGTCGCCAGAGGTGGTGAAGTTTAGATCGATCGGATCGCCCGCGATGGCAGCACTGGTTGCTGTATCTCCCACCTCAGGATTGGCTGAGAGCACCAGGCTGAGCGTTTGCCCGGTCGATGCGGTACCGTCGATTAACGTTGCGGCAGTTTGCCCGTTATTGACACCAACTTGTTTGTCGTAGCTATCGGTGGCGGCGAGCGTGGCATTGTCGGCGAATAGATCCCCCAGATCGTAGTTGATATCCCACTCGACGCTGAGTACCGGCTGAGCTCCATTGAGGAAGCTGCGGTTGGGGTCGGCCATCTTCAATTCGACGCTGAACATGCCGGAGTAGGTGCCCGAGAGGCGGCCGTAGCGGTCGAACTGGACCGTTCCAATCTCAGTTTCACTCGCGTCGGCCAAGGCGCCCACTTCGAGCCCGGTAACGCTGAATCCGGCGCCGCTTACGGTCTTGGTGGTGACTTCGGCGCTGGCCCGTTGAGCCCCTGCGTGGGGCCCGGCCGAGGCGTTTACGAGCGTCAGGTCCGGGTTGATATTGGCTTGGATCGGAGCCCCACTGTTGTCGGTCAGGTCTGGTGGATCGAAGATCGTGATCTGATAGGTTGTCGTTATGTCCGGGGCAAGCGGGTTGAGGTCGTTGGTCGTGGTGGCACTGGCCTGGTAGTCGCCGGAAGGTATATTGGTGTCGATGGTTGCAACGATGTCGCTGCCGCCGCTAAGAGACTGATTACCGCCGATGAATTGCGCAGTTGCCGGGGTTCCGGTTGTGAACTGGGGGTCGGACGTCGGGTCGAGCGTGACGCTGAAGGTTGTGCCGCCAAAGTTGAGGTTGTCGACGTCGAACTGAAATGCGAATGTCGGATTGCCCGAGGTTCCGGTGTTCAGCCGATTGGTGCCAATGCTGGTTGTGGCAGACACGAACGAGTTGTCCGGGTCGAATCCGCTGCCACCGCCATTGACCGAAAAGTTGTCGATGGCGTACTCGCTGTGGTTGCCGCTGAAAGTGATTTCGTCGACCAGGAGCTCCAGGTAGGCGATGTCGATAAACGGGCCTCCGTCCACAATGAAATTGTCGTCTTCCAGAAAGCTGACGCTCAGCTCGAGAGTGCCCGCGTACCCGATTCCGCCGCCGAAGCCAGTGAAAGGTCGAAGAAGGAGGAGCGTCCATCCGAGTCCTCGGCATAAAAGTAAACAAAATCCGACACCGCGGGGACACCGTCATCGGACCAGGCAAAGTCAAATGTCACATCGTTGACCCCGGTGCCATTGCCTTCGCCGATATTGAAGAAGCTAAACTCGATGTAACCCGTATTGAGATCGAGCGGGTTACCCCACATCGCCTCGTCGGTGATTTGCCCACGGTTGCCTGCGACCTGGTACTGGGAATCATAGAAAATGTTGTTGCCTGACTCATTGTAAATATCCATCTCATCGGGTGTGAAAAAGCTATCGCCGTCGAGGGTTCCGGTGGGTGAGACGGGCCAAAAGTTTTCACTGAAGTGGTACGAAAAAATTTGTCCCAAGACCGAATTTACAAGCAGGTTTGATTATAAAAAGACAAACAGACCACACCAAAAATTAGATCGAGTCATCGAAGTACTCTCATCCAGTAATGATCACTTTGTTGCTATTAACCGCCAATGAACCCATGTGCTGATTAGAAAGTTGATTTCAATCCCAAAATACAGCCTGCAATTGATGGGGATTCGAATCCCTCCAAGGGGCCACCTACCCCTCCATGCACGTTAAGGATTTCCACTAGAGTCTATCCTGACTGAGGTCCAGAATCCAGGAAATTTTTCCTGACACAGGGGCTTTTTCTAAGTAGGACCAGTTACCATGAAAACGCGTCGATTGCGTCTGCCGAGGAACTCAACAGTCTGGCCAAACTCCCTAAGGAGACACCGTACGAATGCACTTGCCAGTACAGTTGCGTGTCACACTGCCGCAGATGCGATATTATGCATTGCATGATCATGCGGCGGCCCAAGATTGACGGATGCCGAGCGGGTGTAGAATAATACCCTTGAAAGAAATCCTCATGAGTGAAGCAGAATCTCCCGTAACCTCTAAGCCATCACCTAAGAGCCGTCGATATCCAGAAGACTTCAAGCGTAGCGCAGTTCGTCTGGT
>JBDOMT010000130.1:0-1716 GCA_039831705.1 Pirellulales bacterium
AAGGCAGGCAAATTGCTCAGGAAGTCAAGCGACTTGTCGAGCAGCCAATGCGTGCGGTGACCTCCCCTTTGTTAAGCACGTTCGGCTACGCGGGTTTGCCCATCGATCGGCCATCGCTGAGCGAGCTTAAAAAGAAACTCGAGGAACGTTCTCCGCAAATCCGCCAACATGCACAGAACATGCTTGCCACACATGAGCGAATGGGGCGACTGCCTGATTCGTATCCCATGCCAATCCAGATGTGGCGTTTCGGCGATCAGCTGACGATGATCTTTTTTGGTGGTGAAGTTTGTGTCGATTACGCACTGCGGGCCAAGCGAGAATTCAACCAGGAAATGGTCTGGGTGACTGCCTACGCCAACGACCTGTTTGGCTACGTCGCATCGGAACGGATGCAAAGTGAAGGAGGCTATGAAGTCGATTTTTCGATGATCTATTACAATCAGCCAGGTCGTTGGTCGACCGGTACCGAGGAGATTATTTTCCGCAAACTGCACTCTCTGGCAGACCGTGACGTACCCACCAGCCCTCTCTCTGTACGCGACGCACTCAAAACGTTTACGGTTCCTGCCGGTTTTACGGTTGAAGCGGTTGCAGCCGAGCCGCTGGTGGTCGATCCGGTCAATTTTTCCGTAGGTCCCGATGGACGGTTGTGGGTAGTGGAAATGTCAGACTATCCGCGCGGTGCTAAGGGCAATGGCCAGCCAGGGGGGCGCATCAAAGTGCTCTCTGATACCGATGGCGACGGCCAATACGATCAAGCAGTCCTGTTTCTCGACGGGCTTACTTACCCGACAGGCGTGCTGCCATATCGGGATGGTGCTTTGGTAAGTTGCGTTCCAGATATTTTTCTGGCTCGCGATACCGACAGCGATGGCCGGGCAGATCAACGCGAAATCCTGTACACCGGATTTTCCCCAGCCAATCCGCAACACCAGATGAGTGGTTTCACCCGTGGGCTGGACCATTGGATTTATTTGGCCTGTGGTGACGATCATGGGAAAGTGCGATGTCTAAAGAATGGCCAGGAAGTTTCAGTCTCGGGGCGTGACGCACGGATTCGGCCCGACGATGGACGGTTGCAAGCCGTTAGCGGACGGAGTCAATTTGGACGTTGTCGCGACGACTGGAATCGTTGGTTTGGGAACACCAATGGGGAGCCGCTACTTCATTTTGTGATCGATGACCATTACTTATCACGCAACCCGTTTGTACCGGCACCTTCGCCTCAGGTTGCCATGACCGATCCGCCCGTGGCACCTCCCGTTTATCCAACCAGTCGCACGACTGGCCGTTTTAACGATTTGTTCGATGCCAATCGTTTTACTTCCGCCTGCAGCCCGCTCCTTTTTCGCGACACCACACTGGGGCCGAATGTACAGGGTGCCGCTTTTATCTGCGAACCGGTTCATAACCTGGTGAGCCGTCTGATGCTAACCCCGCAAGGAGTTACCTTCCGCGGCCAACGTCATACAAGTGAGCAGACGGCCGAATTTTTCAGTTCCACCGATCCCTGGTGCCGGCCAGTTCGATTGGCCACCGGCCCCGATGGTGCGTTGTGGGTAGCGGATATGGTTCGGCAGACTATTGAACATCCGGAATGGATTCCTGAGGCGTGGCAGATCAAGCTTGATTTGTATGCGGGCAACCAGCATGGCAGGATCTATCGAATTTTCCGCACCGACACGCCGCCCACAAAGGTTCCTGACTTTACCA
>JBDOMT010000222.1:0-7108 GCA_039831705.1 Pirellulales bacterium
TCGGGGGAATATTGTTTGCGCTGGGACATCGTGAACTCCTAGGGATGAACTATACTCTAGCTCATCAATTTCACTCAATGTCCAACTGAGGCAAAACAGGCCCAGCTTTGCCGAGTTGGCAGACTGCAACCGACCGCAGGATATTGAAGCCAGTATGGCAATATTGTATAAGGAATACACTTCCGGCGGTTAGCGTTTCGAAATGAAAGGGAATCCTGTGAGATGCAACTCCCAACGCAAATGTTCAATCAAAGGCTTTACTCTCGTTGAGCTTTTAGTCGTGATTGCTATTATTGGCATTTTAGTGGCACTGCTGTTGCCGGCTATTCAAGCGGCACGCGAGGCGGCACGTCGCGCGCAGTGCCTCAACAATCTCAAACAAATTGGCTTGGGATTTCAACTACATGCCGATTCGTTAGAGATCTATCCCGACGGAGGCCATAACCCGGATGGAAGGCGTATGACGGATGGTAGTCGTCCAAGAGAGAAAAACTTTGAAGATAGAGGCCGCCCGTTGTCGGCCCCCAACCAAAACATGGGCTGGCTCTATCAGCTGCTGCCCTATATCGAACAACAGGCCCTTTGGGAGGCGAAAGTGCTTGATCTCCGCCCGGTGCCTGTCGCCACCTACTTTTGTCCCTCTCGCGGACCGAGTCGTTTTTTTGAGGTCGATCGGCAACTGCGAGCCATGAACGATTATGCGGGCAATGCTGGCACGTCAGATGTAGGAAGCAGAGGTCCGAATAGCGGGCAATATGGGGATGGTGTGGATGGTGTGGTGGTGAGAAGCAAGATTGGCCAAACAGGCAGTTTTTTCGATACACTTAGTCACCCGATTGTGCCTGGCCGGCATATTGAAGATGGCTTGTCCAATACACTGGCAGTCGCTGAAAAGCACTTCAATGCTGCCAAATTGGATATACGACAGCAAAACGATGACACGGGTTTTACTGGGGGTTGGGACTGGGACACCATACGCTGGGGCTACTTTCAACCCAACCCTGATTATTTAGATTCCAACAGAAACCCACCCAGTCCCGTGATGTCAGCATTTGGCGCATCCCACCCAGGCGGATTCAATGCCACGTTTTGCGACGGTTCGGTCAGGGCGATAAGTTTTGATGTCGATTTAGAAGTGTTCAAATTTGTCAGCTCACGCAATGATGGCAAATCCTACGAACTACCATAAAACCTAACCTGTGGCCACGCCAAGTCATGCAGAACCGTGACAGAACCGTTTCGTTGGTTTTCTTGTAGAAAATTTCCCTGAAGAACCAATAGGCTAACCAAAGAATTTGCTATTGTCCTCCGCGCCCGCTACCGATAGTGTACATATGTATGGGATCGGTAACCTGGCTATTTCTGGACATGAACGCCTACTTCGCATCGGTAGAACAGCAAATGCGTTCCTCGTTACGCGGTCGGCCGGTGGCGGTGGTGCCTACGCAAACCGACACCACCTGCTGCATTGCGGTCAGTTATGAAGCGCGTCCCTTTGGCATCCGCACTGGCACCCAAGTGGGGGAAGCACGACGCCGTTGCCCCAGCTTGCGGATTGTGACGGCACGTCCGTCCGTCTATGTACGAGTTCACCACGAAATCATCGCCGCAGTTGAAACCGTGTTGCCAGTTGAGCAGATTTGTTCGATTGACGAAATGGCCTGTCGGCTATCTCCTCAACATCGGCCCCCCGCAGAAGCAATCGCCATCGCCCACCAGGTCAAGCAGGCCATTGCCCGACAGGTCGGCACATCGCTGCGCTGTTCGGTCGGATTGGCCACCAACCGCTTTTTGGCCAAAGTGGCCAGCAACCTGAAAAAGCCCGATGGGCTGTCGGTGATTACCCGCGAGGATTTACCGCATAAGCTCCACTCCATGGCTCTGGACGATTTCCCAGGGATTGCCCAAGGAATGCTGGCCCGTCTGCACCGCTACGGGGTATACACAACCGCACAACTTTGTGCCTTGTCACGCAACCAAATGCGAGAGGCATGGCAAAGTGTGCTGGGGCAACAGTGGTGGTATTGGCTACAAGGTGACGACATCCCCCTCACGTCCACTTTGCGACGCACGGTGGGCCATTCCCACGTCCTGCCGCCGGCATTGCGCACCGATGCTGGGGCCCAGGGGGTCCTGGTCCGTTTAATCCACAAAGCGGCCATGCGCCTGCGAAAGCTGGAACATTGGGCAGGGCGGATGGAACTGCACGTATCGTATTTGGGTGGAACAGCCTCCTGGAAACGCACAGCTCCCTGGAAACGTACCATGCACCTGGGCCGTTGCCAGGACACTTCCGTCATGCTCCAAGCGCTGGCCACCGCCTGGCGTGAGCGACCGCCGAATGGCAAACCGCTCAAAGTATCGATCACGCTATTCAACCTGACCCCCACGACTTCAACAACACGGCCTTTGTTCGACCAGCAGCATCAAGCCACTCAAGCTGCCCACACGATGGATGCCATCAACGCACAATTCGGAGCAGACTGCGTTTACCTGGCCCCCTTGCATCACGCTCGAAAAACGGCCCCCATGCGCATCGCCTTTACGCATATACCGGAAGTTGAGAAGTAGCGGAACGCTAACAGGTGTGCGGGGTCTGGTCCAATTTTCGGCAAATCAGGTATCTTAGCCAATCAATGTACAAGCCGAAAACTTGGACCTGACCCCCTCAGCACGCTCTACTCCGCGTTTGCCCGCTCCAGCAAATTTTGCCAAAAAAGGCGGGCGTAGGTGATCTCTGTTTGGACCGGTTGGTTACCAGAAAATTTTTCAGCCGCCTCATCCAACCAATTCAAAAAAAATTGCACACTGTTACGACTAATTCGGCGATGATAACCCATCTCCACATAGTAGGGGCCCGTACTGGCGTATTGATAACAGTGTGTCTCTGAAGTGATAGCGCGCACCAAGAACCAGCCGCTTTGATCGAACTTCAACACGGGTAAACGGCCCTGCTGCCTGGCCAAATCGTCGAGCCGAACTTCGTGCTCCACCTGCCCGTTCTTGACAATTTCCAAATATTCGACGGGGGATTTCGCGTAGAAGGATAATTTCAAGCCAATCTGAAATTCGCGTGTCCGGCCGCTATCCACTTCAAATACGTACCCGGCTGGATGCCCTTCGACTTGGACTCGTAACAAGGGGCCATTGGTCACCAACACCCGACCACTCTGCAGCCCCTGCCACCATAAATTTCGTGAAAAAGAGCCTTCTTGAGAATTAAGTCCACTGCAGTGCACGTAGACGCGATTGGTACCCACCGGACTGCGATTCGACCCTGCCCCACTTCCGGCAGCTGGAGGGATTCGCAATCCACAATTCAATACATGCTGATAAATCGCTTCACTCCAACGACCGTTCCCCAGCTTGCCTGGAAAAAAAAATTTGTCGCGGGCCTTCCCTCCCGCTTCATGATCGATGGTATCGCCTCGCAAAGAATGACGATGGAGAATTTCTATCGCAGCCAGTTTGCCAGAAGCCAACCAGATCGGCAAATCCCAAGCAAAGGGAGTCAACGCAACCACTTTTCCTTCAGCTGCATGCACCTGAGTGACCAATGGCAACGAAGACGCATCCGCCTGGCGACCACAAACATCTGGCATTGCGTTCTGACCAAACAGGAGCAAACCACCGCCTCGCCCACGGTCCAGAACAGCCCCACGACCGAACAGAGGTGGGGTCGATTGCGATGGTGACGCACGTCCATGGTCTTTCAACACCTTGCATTTACCATTTACATTCTGTTGCCAGAGTAATGGAACCATATCTACATGTTCAGCACGCATCAGCAAACGCATATGTTCCGGAGAATGCCATACGTCCAAATCACCCGCCCACCAGCCTTCCTCATGCATATTGACCTTACGTGCAAGTGAGATTTCCTTAGAATCTTCCGCATGACGGTTCAACTCAAAACGTCCATGCCGTGTGTGAAACTCAGGCCCCGCCTCAATGTCAAATGTGTACTTACCTTTACGCAGTCCCAGTGTCACTTGCCCTTCAAATACCAATGCGTCTCCTGAAGCAACAACCTCTTGTTGGCGCACCCGTACCGGTCGACCACGACCATCCCGCAAATACATTCGTACAGCGAGTGGCTCCCCTGATTGTGAATCCACGACGGACAGAGTCAATGTTCCGTCGACCTTTGCAGCCTGACCCGGGAGCGAAAGGATCAGCCACAACATGCAAGACATGGTCCAACACATGACCTGAGTAATGAGTCTATGATGTTGCATGGAAGTGGAGCCAGAGGTCGGAGGTCAGGAACATGTTGCAGTCGGTTACCCAAAAATGGGCCCTTTATTGATAGTTTAGCTTACCCATACTCACTTTCGCCCTAGCCATAACTACACAAAATAAGCCCGAAGGATTGGCACAATACGACGACAACAACAGCTGTGTCGGCCCTCCGAGCCTGAAAACGGAGCTCACCGTAACTCATGTAAAACGGCCAGCCCCCTGACCTCAGCCCAGCCTTTCGGTAGAATGGTGATTCGACCCTGTGTTTCCACTCCTCTATTTGAGCTTTTACCCAACTCCAATGGCAGAAGATTATTACGCAATTTTGGACGTTAGTCGCAGCGCTTCGGCAGAAGAAATTCAGCAAGCATATCGTCAACAGGTGCGCAAATATCACCCCGACATGAACCCCGACGATGCCTCTGCAAAAATAAAATTTCAACAGGTCCAAACAGCCTTCGATGTGCTCAACGACGCCAAGAAACGAGAACTCTATGATCGTTATGGTAGCAACTATGAATCGGTTGCCGCAGGCCCTTGGTCGGGGGGAGCTAGTGGGAGACCTGCGGGATTTGGAGGATCGGGTGCCGGTGGACATAATTCAAGTGGACGGGGCTTTGAAATCAACTTGGAAGATCTGTTTGGCTCAGGAGCCAGCTCGCCTGGCACCACGGGAAGTGGTGGATTTGCCGATCTGTTTAAACATTTCGGCGGACGGGGCGGAAGTGCCAAACAGGCACCTGCCAGTAAGCAAGGAACACATTTGCAACACGAACTGACGGTACCCTTCACAACTGCGGTGACTGGAGGCGAAGCACAAATTACCGTCCAGCGAGCAGATGGCCGTACCGAAACGCTCCACGTTCAAATACCCAAAGGCATTGCGGACGGAAAAAAAATACGCCTTCGTGGCCAAGGAGAACCACCTTCTGGTGGCGGGCCGGCTGGCGACATTCTGATTAAGGTTCACGTAACGTCTCACCCTTTCTTCCGTCGCCAAGGGAAACGGCTGGATGTCCATGTACCAATCACACTCTTTGAAGCACTCCACGGCGCCAAAATTGATGTGCCTACTCCCCAAGGCACCATTTCTCTTTCCATTCCCCCAGGCACCTCCAGCGGCACAAAGCTACGCATCAAAGGGCATGGCATAATCCCGGCGCAAGGTACACCGGGCGATCTGTTTGCGGAGATTCAAATCGTACTCCCCAAGCAAATGGACGATGCGGATCGTAAGCAATTGGAAACGATTACAGAAAAATATCCCGACAATCCACGCATGGCGATACGATGGTAATGGCCAAAGCGGAAAGCAGAGAGCGGAAAGCGGAGGAGGAGCCATTTCGAAATACAAGCATCGCGATACAGCACGATCTACAAAGAGTGAATCTAACCCACCAAGGCTTGGCGATGGGTGGATTTCTTATAGTTGCCATTGAAACGCAGCCCTTGGAAAAATTGCCTCCTCCCACACGCGCTGCTTTATTGATGACCTTGTTGGGAATCCTCTTACTGGGACTCTTTTTAGTGGCAGCCATCCTCTTGGGTGGTCATTGGGTTCGCAAGTTAGGAAAGCACCGACGCGACCCGATTGTACCACCTGATGTTGCTCCCCTGCGCCCACATGGAGACTCTGAAGATCAGTAATTCGGTGTTTCAGTAGTTCTGTGTTTCGGGTTAGATCATAAAGAACGCACACCAACACTACACTGAAACACTGAAACACTGAAACACTGCCATGCCACCCACTTCATTTCGCTTCCCAAAATCGGCACGCCTATTGAACCGGTTCCAATTTGACCGGGTATTCCGCAGACGCTGTTCTCTTGCCGATGCGCACATCATCCTTTACGCATGTCGTGCCTCTTCAAATGTCAACTCTCTTACAGGACCACGACTGGGTCTTACCGTCTCAAAGAAGTGCGGCAATGCGGTTGTTCGAAACCGTTGGAAACGCACATTACGGGAAGCATTTCGTTTGGTGCAACACGATCTGCCTGCAGGAGTCGATTTTGTAGTGATTCCTCGCCCACAAGCAACGCCCCAAGCAAGTTCATTGAAAGTTTCCCTGAAACGACTCAGTTGGCGTCTGCAGCGAAAATTGCTCGCAACCTCCAAACCACCCTAATCCACCAACCCAACAGAAAGAAACAGGCGAACGCCCAGCGGCAAACGAATCTTTTATGCCGCCTGAGTACTACAATGCGCAACCTTAAACCAGATGCTCCCCTCTATCTGAAAAGTTCGGCTTGCTGCCAGAAACAGAGGCAACTGTGATCAAGTCCCTATGGAGAGACGGCAGTCAATTCGTTGGCAAGGCACTGATTTTCGCGGTTCGCACCTATCAGCTCCTGGTGAGTCCTTGGCTAGGTCCTCGATGCCGCTTTCAACCTACCTGCAGTGCCTACTTCATCAGATCCATTAAAAAATACGGCGTCTTCCGAGGGACTCTACGTGGGCTAAGGCGAATCACTCGCTGCCATCCATTCCATCCCGGCGGCTGGGATCCACCGTGAAGAGTGGAGGGTTGAGGGTTTAGCCCGCATATTTCATCCGTTTCTGCTACGGCGTCCCAAGTCCTTCCACTATCTTTGCTAGCATTGGTCGATATTGGTGTAAATAGTGCTTTTGGGAAGTCCTCTCTGTTTCTTGCCTCTCAACAATCAACTCTCATCACTCAACTCTATTGACCTCCCTTGGTCACACTCCTAAGCTTCCACCCCTATCCTTGCGTGAATAGGCAGCGCGGGCTAACCCGGATATTTCATCCGTTTCGTCGCGAGGTGTTTTAAGTCCTTTCGTGGCAAGGCATGTGAGGTTTGCGACCGCAGGCGTGTTTTTTACACGTTGAGGATCGCAGACCGAA
>JBDOMT010000036.1:0-7106 GCA_039831705.1 Pirellulales bacterium
AGGATCGACGAGAAGTTTTTCAAGCTCCTCGAAGCGGCCAAGTTTTTTTTCTAGAAGCTCGCGCATGAACCGATCGCTTATTTGGCGTCGGCCTTAGATTTCTTGCCTTTGCCCAAGCTGGCATAGCCCGACTTGGCAAACTTGTTTTTGAATTTCTCGATGCGGCCCGCCGTGTCGACAAATTTGAGTTTGCCCGTATAAAACGGGTGGCACAGGTTGCAGATATCCACCTTAAGTTCTTTGCGTAAACTGCGAGTGTTAAACGAATTGCCGCATCCGCAAGTGACTTTGGTCTCAACGTAATCAGGATGAATTCCGCTTTGCATGTTTGGTGACTCAAAAAAGTAAGCTGGTGACTCAAAAAGGTGAGCTGGTAACCCAAAATTATGAGTTGGCAGCACTAATATTGTGTAGGGGTAAGCAAGGAAACGCAAGCGACGCCGACGGGACTCGAACCCGCAACCACTGGATCGACAGTCCAGTACTCTAACCAATTGAGCTACGGCGCCATTAAGTGTGTGGCCAGTAAATGTGTGCTATCCAACCGACTATTCCCCCAAGCTCATCTTTGCGGATCGTATCGCTACGATGTGTATGAAATGCTCGGACGGGGCACGTGCTCCAAGCCCAGGAATATACCAACCTCTGCCTGTGGCGACAAGTGGGATGCCAGATTGGCTGTTTTCTGGGGGCCGTCCTCCGCATTCACCTTTTCTCATTGCCGCAGTTTAGGCCATAATTTGCGAGTACCTCCCTCGAATTGCTATAATGGACGGCGTGTGTTGCTCTTCGGAGGGCTGTCAGATTTAGTCCACGTATTGACACAAAGGCCCTTGGGTCGCCCCAGTGGGTATGCAGAGGTGGAATCATGGCCAACTTGCGTATTGCGTCAGACCTCATGGCTACCAAATTGGTTTCCCTGTCGCCTCGTACCGATGTGTTTCAGGGGATTTCTTTCCTACTGCAGCACAACATTTCCGGAGCCCCGGTTGTCGATTTAGATCGGAATTACTTGGGAGTTTTTTCCGAAAAGAGTTGCATGAATGTGCTGAACGTTACCGCAAAACGGGCCAGCCAATCTGCGATTCCGAAAAATTCTTCCCAGTCTCATGTTACACGGGCTCAGGACATTATGACAACCAGGCTTATTACGCTCACCCAGGAGATGGATGCCTTTGACGCGATTGGTTATCTGCTCAAACATCGCATTTCCGGCGCTCCGGTGATCGAAAAAGATGGGACATTCCTGGGAGTATTCTCCGAGAAGACTAGCATGCGTGTTCTGATAGGCTCTGCCTACGATCAGTTGCCGTCTAGCCGTGTTGCTGCCTTTATGGATGCCGATACGCAACGTGTTATCACTGGCGACTTAACCCTACTGCAGGTATCTCAGATTTTTCTCGATACCCCTTACCGCCGACTGCCGGTTTTGCATCAGGGTAAACTGCTTGGCCAAATCAGTCGCCGTGATGTGCTGCGAGGCCAACACCATCTGGCCCAATATCTCAACACCGAGGACCGTGACCATGCCATTTTGGAATCAGGGATTCACTTGGGCCGAGACGAATTGAATCAAGAGACGCTACCGTTTTCAGCCGATGTAGCGACCTTTATGGACGGCAGTGCGCATACCATCGAGGAGAACGCCGATATTCTCAAAATAGCGCACCAGTTTCTGAACACGCCTTATCGGCGTTTACCCGTGTTGCACGAGGGGAAATTGGTGGGGCAGGTAAGTCGTCGCGATGTGCTGCAAGCCACGCACGATTCGATGGAGCTCCTTCCTCCGCCGGAAAAGTCGCTGCTCTACCTCAGTTCCCTGGTAGAACGGGATAACATACCGTTTTCTTAGGCGTTTGGTTTATTGCGACAAAGCGAATGGTTTATTGCGCCAAAGCGAACTTGGACAATGCTCGCGTGGGATGCGGAAGAAGAGGCGGCGTTGGAATCGCGATCATTCTCCAAGATTCGTTTGGCTTGGGACGCAAGCGATGGGGTTGGGATTGGGGTTGTAAAAAATCAGCCGAAACGCGTTAGCGTCCGGTTGCACGGTAAAAACCGGGGGCTAACGCTCTGCGGCTGATCCGTAAGTTAAGCTGCAACGCTGCGCGAGTATTCCAGTTCCATTTTCCTTTACAGCGTTCACCTTCGGGGTTCAAATTTCGCTATTTGTCAGAAATTTCGGATTTTTTCATACCAATTGGGCTTTCAACGCGCCTAGCTAGATAAGTAGATCTGCGACCATAGCTGGAGCCAGAGTTCGTGACTCAACATATCAACGTGCCCGACGGGGAAAAATCAGACGGGGAAATTCAGACGGGGGAAAATCGCCAGAAGGGCCAATATCTCCCGAAATGACGGGCGCCGCACAGAACGACGGTTTCGGCTGGGCCGGGCCATGGTTCAATATTGCGGTGGACGAGCAGTCGGGGCCCGATTCCAATCGAGTCAGCAGCGGCAGTCTTACCACCACCGGGATCGTTCCTCTGGGCACTCGGGCTTTCCAGGCAGCCCAGGGTAATCGTATCCGCCGCTCGCTGGCATGTTCGGTTGGCGGCGTGTTCGATGCGGCTGGGTTGGTGGAAAACCAGGACGGGGTACGCCTGATCGGTCGGGACGGCAACACGGTCTATCTGAACTTTGTCCAGCGGGTAACTGCAACCGGTGATGGTTTTTACGGCGTGGAGCTCCATCGGGGTGACGGTAACTCCAATCGGGTCCTCGCGATTGGAGGCGGTGCAGAAGGCACTGGCTACGGTGTTACCTCGAATGTCAATGCCTATGGCTTGGGTAATTACCCCTCGCTCGGGGAGGAGAGCACGGAAGTCAACTTTTATGTGGTAAAGATCTCTTTTGGAGTGGATAATCGAGATTCGGTCGAAATTTTTCGCAATCCTGTTTCGCTACAGGATGAACAGGCCTGTTCTATCGACGCGGTGCTCAAAGGCAACTTTGCCTTCGATTGAATCAGCCTCGGGAATTTTGGTGGTGACAAGCTTCACCAAGTCGACGGGGTTCGCGTGGGAACCCATTTCCTGGCAGTCACCGGACGCTGGGGTGGCAACCGCGGCCGGTTGCTGCGGCAACTGACTCGTCGTCTGCCTGGAGAGCGAGTATTGGTGCCTGGAGAGCGAATATTGGGGATCGTTGATTTGCTTGGCAACGGTATTATCCGCTACCATGGCGAACTCAAGCGATCGTAGGGAATTTAGTTTAGGAGGAAATACTTGTGGTAAAAAATAGTCCCAATCCATCCTCACACAAGGCGTTCACACTCGTCGAGCTTTTAGTGGTCATCGCCATCATTGGCATCCTGGTCGCCTTGCTGTTGCCTGCCGTGCAAGCTGCGCACGAGGCAGCCCGGCGGATGAATTGTTCGAACAATCTTAAAAACATTGGCTTGGCTATCCTCAATTTTGAGGGCAGTAGCGAACACTTGCCTACCTCCATCAGTCAATGGCCGGAAGACCGGGACATTGATGGCAATTGGATTGGCCCCGATGGGGGCATAATGAGTACAAAGAATGGCGGGCCTGGCTATACGGGTAAAGGATGGATCGTTGATATCCTGCCGCAGATGGAGCAACAGGCGATGCACGAGCGAATTAAGGAATTTGGAGTGGGCCGCGATTTCAGGGCGGTGACCAAGGGCGGTTATGGCATGGGCAGTGGCAAGCTTCGCGACCTCGTTGCGAATCAGCTCGACTTTCTGTCATGTCCTTCGGACGACAGCGCACAGCCTTCCGATGAAATGTGGTATTGGGCCAACATCCTCGTGGCGACGACCAGTTATAAGGGAGTGATTGGCGATTCGGCCATCTGGGTACGGTCGGGGGCAATCGCGACGCGCTCGATTTCGTTCTTTTCAATCGGCTGAAAGATAACTTGACCGGCAACGGTTTGGCCAATAACTGGCATGGCATCCGCAATGCAAGCATCGATTTGAATGATGATGGCCTGCACAACGGCAGCCAGGGGGTGGCCTTTGTCCAGAGCCATGACGAGATTGGTGCGTTTCTTTCAAATGTGGCGCACGCCTATGTGTTGATGCGCCCAGGTAACGCACTAGTCTATCTCAACGCGGAGGAATTCGGGCCGACCGGCAATTTCTCCAAACCGGGAAAAGATGATGCGTTAGGCGGCTTTTATGGGGAAACCATTACCAAGTTGGTGCAGCTTCGAAACACCCATGGACGCGGCGACTTCCGCGAGCGATGGATCGACGACGCCTTCAATCCCAACGGATTTTCCAACGTTTACATCTACGAACGCTCCAATTCGGCAATCGTTGGTCTCAATAGTCGCAACGATGCTTTTGTGGAGACGAGCAGCGGTGTGCAGACCGATTTCGCTGCCAATACCATCCTGGTGGAACTGACCGGCAACGCGGCCGATCCGGTGGTCGATCCTGGTGGAACCATCCCCGATACAATCAGAGTCAACGGAGCGGGGCAAGTCGATATCAGTATTCCCGGCAACAATCCACATGGCCGGGGATACGTGATTTATGGCTTGCCGAATCCACATGGAAGCCTGTCATTATCCAACGTGGCTTCTCAGTTGGCCGGGTCAACGCCAGCCGCCATTACCAATGGCAGCGCTCGTCTGAACTCCATTGGGGTCATTCATGCCGACTTCTTCGAGGTGATGCTCAACACCACGCCGGTCAGTGTGATCGATCCCTCCACACAGCTTCTTGTACGCGACTTTCACGCCGACGGTGACAGTGCCGTGCTCAAACTCGACGGTGGCCTCGACCTGAACAACCTGGCCGGTGTCGACCACACGGTACCAGGCAATGTGTCGTACGGCTTTGAGGAGTTTACCGACAGTCGAAATCCAGGCTATTTGGACGATGGCAACGGCAACAACATTGGCACGGGCAGTGGCACTTACGTGCAGACCATCGACGCAACTCAACTTTCCGAAGGGCGCCACTACCTCACCGCTCGCGCCTTTCGGCAGCGTGACAGCGGCCCTGTGATTTTCACTGATTTCAAGCAGGCGATTTACATCGACCGTTTGCCGCCGGAGGCCGACCCGATCAGTTTTGAGCCGTTTGCCTCCGCGCCGGGCGTTTTGGAAAACAGGGACCTGGTTGTTGCATCGACCGACAGGACGGCCGACAATATGCACCTGTTTTTGGATTTGCCACAGGGCCTCAGCGACGCCCAAGTGCTCGCGTTGGCGCTCGACGGACAGCAGGATGCCGGCACGTACGATGTCGACTCGCGAATTTTTGGTTTCACCGGCGTCACCACCGGCAACCACGTGGCCACGGTGGTAACGTTCGAACCAACCTTTGATGGGATCCACGGGATCAATGTGCAGCGTTTTCCAGGTATGTTCACGGCGACCGGCATCGGTGCCGGTTTTTGGTGATTTGGATGCCGATGGTATGGTCGATAGGGACGATCTGGAGGGTTCGAACAACCATTCGTTTGAGGACACATTGTACAGTCAGAACGAAAAGTTCAATGCCGCTGCCGATGTCAACGGCGATGGTCGAGTTACCAATACGGACCTGTTTTCATTGGGTGTCGAACTGGCCAGTGAAGGTGCAAGCCAGGCGGCGTTTGACAGTTACGATGGAGTGCTTTTGCGCCGCGGCGACATTGATCAGGATGGAATTACCAACGGCAACGACGTGGCAGCCCTGCATGCGAGCTTTGGCGGATCAGGCTGGCTGCAAGATTTGAATGAAGATGGCATGGTCGATAGCATGGATGTAGAGTCGTTAATTACCCAGGTTGTGCGCACCGAGCAGAGTGACTTCGATCTCGACCGAGATATCGATGGGGCCGATTTTCTCACCTGGCAGCGCGGCTTGGGCGTAGTTGGTGAGATTCGCTACGATCAGGGCGACGCGAATTTGAATGGGGTGGTGAATGAGAACGATCTGTAGGATTGGCAAAGTCGTTTTGGCTTTCATGCAGGAATCCCTTTGACCGTAGTGTCGACTAGCGAAGCAACAGCAGTCCCAGAACCCAAGACGTTGGCTTTGTTTTGTCTGCCGCTCATGATATGGACGTTGAAAGATTCTTAACTGCTCTTTGTCTAGTGAAAGGTTGTTTTTGTAATTTGAATTGACCTGCCCATTGCGGTCACTCACAACTTGTAGAGGGAGAGAACGATGATGAGACCTAGATTCAGTACTTTAGTTTGCACATTGGCACTGGCGACCATTGATGGTACGGCTAGCATAGCCGATGGCTATACTTTGCTATCGACACAGAACACGGAAACGCAATTTGGCAACGCGACCAACCCTGACCTCCTGGCTTCAGGTGGCGGTTCGGAAATTGACCAGGTATTTGGCAAAATTGAAGGCGGCAGGCTTTATATGGTTGTTGCCGGAAATCTAGAGATTAATTTTAACAAGTCGCAGTTGTTTATCGATTCGGTTGCCGGTGGAGTGAATCAGATTAACGGCGATGAATTTACCCCAGAGGATAACAATGTCCCGTTTGGTATGGGTGCATTTTGCTGCGGCGGATTTGAGCCACCAAATGGGAACAATACGGACAATATCGGTGCTTTGCAACGCATGGATGGGCTGACATTCGATAGTGCATTCGAAGCCGATTACGCACTTGTGTTCACACACGGCGGGGAGAGTGTCGGTGCGGTCGATCCAACTGAATTTTGGGCCATGAGTGCGCACTATGCCGATCTCACCCAGTGAACAAACGGTGCAGTAGTTGCAGCGGGAATCCAATTGGCACCTAAGGGCTTGCCGAATGTTTTGCGGTTTCCATTTAATTCGGACTTTGACAGTGACAGCAATGCGGATGGCAATGATTTTCTCATTTGGCAACAAAACGCGAGTGCGTTGGGAGGTGCAACCCGTGAAACGGGTGATGCCAATGGCGATCTTGATGTCGACGCATTGGATTTAGGAGAGTGGCAGTCCGAATTCGGCACAACCAGGTCATTGGCGGATCTTTCCTATAAGCCTTCTGTCTCGACTCCCCCCACGACCGCGCTAATAGGCCCGACCTTACCGGGATTAGGCCAGGGTGAGCTGATCGACAGAAATTATGCGCTGGGCATCGATGGGGGTTGCACGGGTGACACCACCGATGGAAACGCAGGTTGCGTTGCCA
>JBDOMT010000216.1:0-1712 GCA_039831705.1 Pirellulales bacterium
CCGGACCGGTGATTAAGATATTTGCATCAGGTCGTCGCGCGAGCAATTCCTGCATCACTTGATGCTCAACCCCTAAAGTCATCAGCGCCGGATTGAAAATATAAAGATCTGCATCGGGCGGCATGCAATCACGAACATACTGGACCGTATGCCCGAGCTTTTTAAAAATTCCTGCCAGGTAGGCAAAATTCAAGGCTACTGGGCGATTGTCTCGGCGATATCCGCTGCGCAATAACCAGTCCAATACGCCACCCCGACCACGATAAAGGCCGGTTCCCATGCCACCTGCATAGTCTTTTTGTACTGAATTTTCAGTTGTATCCCAAAGGATCACCCGCATCCGCCTAACCTCCCGAAACAGAACATCTTGTCCTGTTTCAAATGAAACTCAGTTACTAACCATGACAAAATGACTAAACCCGTTTAGCCAATCGGTCATCTATATTTTGCGATCCACTCATTTAACCTGAGCTTTATGCTTCCTCTATTTGTAATCCGCCGTTTGGCGTTCGCGACACCCACATCCTTTATGCAGCGCGACGGCGATTGGATCTCACCTTTGTTTTATTCTCTTGCGTGTAAAGAGACAGTTTGGGCCGCTCGTTCATCTCGGTTTGTTTTGTTTGCGAAAGTGCGAGCGATGAACCGACCACTAGCCGACCATTCGTGGTATATGGACTGGACTCTCTTTCGATAAATCTAACCTTACCGGTTTGACCCACTTGATATCCGATTCCCTTCCAACGAATAAATCGCTGTGCTGCAACACTACATAGGGCGGCCCATAGTACGGTCAGCGTTAGCGGATAGCAGCAAACGTCAAACCATCTGGCACGCTGCAAATGTGGATTCTGAGTTCTTAGGTAGAGATCTCCAGCCGTCTGCCGCCACTTGGAACGAATACCTGCCTGTATCCAAAGCAAACAAGCTAACGTTAAACCCATGCTTCCCGGTACCGATTGACCCGTCAGCAGCAATCCCGCACCTCCAAGCAGACCTCCCCAAAAAACCAGCATGCTGAGTGAAGTATGAACGACCCCTAAGAGCCAACTTTTCTTCAAATACCAACGTCCCATAAAACACTGACGTCGTAGAAATTCCCACATATTCGAAATACTGAAATCTGACGAAGATGCCACAACGCATCTTGGTTCAAAGAAGATATTCAAACGTAAGCGATTTAATTTTTTCGTAGCGAATAAATCATCCGATAGATATCTGCTCCATTGAAGCGGGATGTCAGATTGCTCAAATGTTTCCCGAGAGATTGCCCAACTTCCACCCCAGATTACCGATTGTCGTCGCGAACAAATCATCCCCATCGCCGCTGCATTAATGCTGAAGAGTAAAAGGTTCGCAAGATCGTAGCGCTGGGGCAAAAACCAGCGGTAACTAGTCACAGCATGAACGCTGATTCTGTCCAGAGGCGTCACTAATTGACTCAGCCAGTCGCGTTGGGGCGCGACATCGCTATCGGCAAACACAATCGTTTCGATATCTGCTGTCAGAGCATGATAACCGGAAAGTAGATTATGTATTTTTTGACCACCGATTGTAGACTCGCCCGCAATGATCAAATAGGCAGCGACGTTCGAATATGTGGAAAGCATCTTTCGAACGACTCCGCACGCCGGATCGTCTGGCGATTCGACAACAAAGTAAATCTCGTAGTCTTTGTAATCTTGATCGAAAAAAGAGCGGATATTCTCTTT
>JBDOMT010000034.1:0-1709 GCA_039831705.1 Pirellulales bacterium
AGTGACGACACCGCATGTATTGGCACTAGGCAGATTGGCACCAGAGGATTTACCGGGTCGCACGCAGTGCGGGCTTGTCGGTGCGCTGCCGGTAGCCTAGTGTCCAAGTGGAGGCGGGGTACCAATGAGCCAAGTCGCTAATCGTCGTCGTCGTCGTCGGCGTCCTCGTTGGGATCTATGAGCCTACCCTCCTCTACAACAACTGGAGACATCCACATCGCGTCAGAAGTGTTGCTCTGAATCATCCTAACCGAACGTGAGCGAGAAATCGCCGGTTGGTGCGTGTGTGCCGATGGCTTGGGGATATCGTCCTCCGGTCTCGGAAGCGATCCAGCCATGGCCCAACTCGGCAAGTCAGAGCTTGCCGACCGAGAATCTCCTCAAGGAGAATGAAATGCTAAACTAACTTAAAAACTGGCATCGTCCGAGGGAAGCAGGTCAATCTTCATCACCGAAAATGTCAAGAAATGTACTCACGCCATCGACTACATCGGCCATATTATTCAACGACAGTCCTTCCTTTTTGATTGAATCACCAGGGGACTCCAATGGTATGAGCTTGAGACTACCCATGGCCGAATACTTGATTGAAAAATGAAGAGCAGAGTTGGCCGTGACAGAAACGGTTGTCTTGGCTCCATTGAAAGCACCACCACCCTTGACTTCAATTTCATGCTGGCCAGCGCTGACTGCAATTTGTTCACTCTGGTTCACTGCCAACTTGGATTTCAATTGTCCATCAACAAATACCTTTATCTTCGTCAGCACTCCCGAAATGCCCGTCTGTCGCTGGAAGTGCAAAGAGCCTTGATCTGCCACACTCGGATCGGATCCAAGCCCTGACAGCTTCTTCTGACGTTGCTCCTCCTGGAGTTGTTGCTGCCGTTCAAGCTGGTGTTGTCGCTGCCGTTCTCGCTCCTGCTGCCGTTCAAGCTGGTGTTGTCGCCTATCTTCTGACTTTTCTTCCTTTTCATCACGTTTCCGTTGTCGTTCAGATTCAATCTGAGCGATTGCATCTACAGAAAAGCGGAATGGTCTACGGCACTCAGGACAATGGTCACCCTCGCGAAGCTCCTGCTCGCCAGAGACAAGACCCGCCTCACAGTACGGACATTTGTACCGAGCGGTGTATTTTCCAAACGCATTTTTCCTTAATTTAAAGTGTTGGACAATGCGCACCTGGTTCTCACGAGGCGCCTGTGAACCGGCTTGCCCTTGCGCTGCCTTATTGTTCAGTATGGTGTTATAGAAAGCCTGCAACGGATTCCACGGGCCGTTTTCAGATACCGAGACTTCATCATTAGCAGTGAGTTTCGTTGACTTAATACCGCTACTGATTTGGTCAACGGTAAACGGGCCGTGTATCTTCTCACCGCGTTTAATGAAATAGTTAGACATCTGTAAAACCAAGCAGGCCTGTCTATATTTGTGTCAGAACTCAAGATGGAATGTTCCCAGATTTTAGCAACTCACAATCATCAAATGGGAAAGACTAGCGCCAGGATGGGCCCTTTTAGGGTGTTTTTTCGCCTCTCCGCCATGGGAGGAATAGCTGCAATGCATGGCTTTCTTTGAAAACTGCGGGTGTTTTTGACCACCCCCCTCCAGACTTTGATCCAGTACGAGTGAGAGAATCGGGGTTAGGTAACTCGGCTGTGTTCTGGAGGCTGAGGCGTAACCGAAGCCGGAGGAATACAGTCGGCCGCATA
>JBDOMT010000394.1:0-7044 GCA_039831705.1 Pirellulales bacterium
GCCGCCATAGAAAGTCGGAAGCCCTGGCGAAACTCTTAAACCCTTGAATCAGTCCTTCTACCTCTGTAGACTGTATTTCTAGGACCGAAATCAAATTTCCTATCAGTATCAGTTACACTCACGCTCATCGCCAATAGTGCACAGGTCGTGTTGATTCCTCTGTTGGCGGGTGGACTCTGGTGGATTACTGCCGATCCTGCTTATATCGGCAAGAAGTATCGGAATCGATTGTGGGAAAATATTGTCATGCTGCTCCTGTTTGTGCTCGCACTTGGGGGTGCGTGGGCAGCGATCGTTTCTGTGACAGGGGCGGTGCGGGAACTGATCTGGTAAGCGGCTTAAAACAGTGGCCTGACAATCATTGTTTCATCCCGTAAGCTAGGGCATTTGCGCCACGGTCGATGCATCGTATCGACTCGCGCGGGCTGTGATGCTGTCGGAAAGCAGCGATAGCAAAGTCTGTCGATATTTTTTCTTTCATCGCTCTTACTGTCGAAATCGTATCTTTCCGACTCCCGCACTCGGTGTTTTTGGTGATTGCCGACGGTCATCGGGATAGATTTGAGGCGTATTCGCCGATATTAAAAAACACGGAGAGATGGGAGCCGGACGAAGTGGTTAAGCGTTTATCTTCGACGACCTTGGATGACCGTTGACCGGTAGGGTAGCCCGCCTCCGGGTGGCTATCTCCCCGTGTAGGTTTGGCGGCGAGACGGTCATTGTTATGACAAGCACTTGGTTGGGCTCAAAGGTTCAAACTCGGGGTCGTGCAGCCAGTGGTGCTTGGTTGTCGTGGTGCAATCGAAAAGGATCCAGTGCATGAAAACTGCTTTCCTATTTATGGTTTACGACGAAATTCTGCACGAAGATTTGTGGCATGACCACTTCTTCACGGGTGTTAGTGATTCGAAATATAGCATTTACATTCACTACAAGCCTGAACTTGAGTTGATGACAAAACATTACAAAGAGAAGGTTCTGCCATTTTGCACGGAGACAGAATGGGCAAAGGTGTCCTTGTTGATCGCGCAAAATCTGCTTCTGTCTGAAGCGCTAAAAGATAAGGCGAACGAGCGGTTTGTTATTCTGTCTCAGTCATGCGTTCCGGTAAAAACGTTTGATCACGTTGGGAAGGTGATCTATCAAACCGATAAATCATTTTTCAACGAAAGACCCAAGGAATTTCTGCGCAGGTATCGCATCATAGAAACTATATTTGGAGAGCATCAGGTTTACAAAGCCAGCGCATGGTGCATTCTGAATAGAAAGCACGCGTCTTTGTTAGCCGCGCGAGATGGGTTCTTCTCTGAGCAATGGATGAGGAATTTTTCCATGGTCTTTGCACCCGAAGAGGTTGCCTATCTAAGTCTGTTGCGTCGGGAAGGACTCGGCGGAGAGCTTGAAGTTGTCGATGACCTGACCTACGCAACGACATTTACCAACTGGGGTCCTCACCCAGAGATTGAAGGTTGGACTGGATATGTGATGCCGGAATATAAACACCCGCGACCGACGGACAATCGAGTTAAGGATTATGAGGAGATATCGGAAGAAGAAATGAACGATCTCGTCGGGAGCGATTCGTTGTTCGCGAGAAAGTTTAAGAAGACTTGCCGCATCGCAGGTTCAGAAATCAGCCTCAAGGATTTTTTGAAGCCGCATGTAGATGGAAATGACTAAGCGCTTGCCCGTCGCAAAATTTTTTTGATTGACGATGCTGCAATCTAATTGCCTGGATTCGGCGGGCGAAGGTTATCAGTGTTACCGTCGATGCATGATTTGCCGCGTTGTTGGGTTTAACTTTTTAGTAGGGTTGCAAATTCTGTTGATAACAGGTGTGATTTGTGAGTGATTCATCGGTCAACAACCGTCGAAGTCCGAATGGTTCCGTTGGTAATGTCGAACGGCAATTGCTTGAACTTCTTTTTGAGGCAAATTCGGAAAGTACGACCCGAAATCAAGCCAACGGCTTATCGGCAGCCCTTGCGGAGCGTGCGATTCAGTGGGGGGTGGCCCCGGCGCTGCTCCAGCGATTGTCTCAACGAGATGACGCTCTTCCCGTTGAGGTTGGAAAATGTGTCGAGTCCTTCGTCCGGATGACCCGTGTCAGGACCTTGCGACTTGCATCCCGAGGCGCCATCGCTCTTGGCGCGTTGAACCGAGCAGGCGTCAATGCTGTTTGCTTTAAAGGATTTGCTTGTTACGCCCGGACGGGCCTGTTGCCGTTTCGTTCGATGGGTGACGTCGATTTTTTGGTGACGCCTGACGAGCTGGATCGCGCTATTGTGATTTTGGAAGATGTCGGATTTCGTCTCGACATTCCGGGGTCGCTCGAAGATTATCAAGCGTTTATTCGCAGTGCACCTCACTTTTCCGGAAATCGTGCCGTTGCCTTGGTCGATGAGGACGGCCATTCGATCGACCTGCATTGGGGGTTTGGGCGGATGTGCGGCCCTGCCTTACAGCCCGAGCGAATTGTTGAGCGGAGTGTTCAAGTCGAGCGCTGCGGTCAGGCCATACGCCATGCGAGTCGGGTTGATAATCTTCTGCTGTCAGCCCATCATGTCCTACGTGAAAATTTTACGCCGTCGGCCATCACCAAAAGCTTGTTGGATATCGCCGACCTCATTAGGGTCGAGGATGAGCGGGCGGAGGATCCAGTTTTTAAAGAAGCTGGAATGCCCAGCGTCGCGCTGGTGGCCTGTCAACACATTCTGCGGAAGGCCTCGGGGCAGGAGCAAACGACAAAGACTGGGACGAGGCCGAGCGAAATACTTGACGCGGCGGATCGTCGTCAGGCAGAAAACCTGGCAGCTGTCTTCGAGCTTCAGGTGGACGCACCTTCGGTCAATCGAGATGTGTTGCATCTGCTTCACGGGGCGTCGCTCCGCGAACTCTTGCGAACTGCCTTCCTTCATGCCGGTCGGAATCGTCGTTTTATGAAGGCGATTGGTGAAGTTCCGGATCGCAACCGGTTGAGACGTTTCTTGGGGGACCTGCGACGCGTCGTTCGTAGGGACTTTTCGCTCTACCGTTCTCTTGCCCGCGCGAAAAGACCGTCCCGGTCTCGGTAGGGTTCGGTAAGTCAACGCATCGGGGCAGCAGGTGAGCGTTTCTGGCGTTCAAAACGAACCTCGGCTGGGTGGCCGATTACTTCATCAGGTCAACGGGCGGCTCGGATATTTTGGGGGCAGGTTGAAGATATCCCACAATGCACCCACGGAGGGCCGTTCCCAGTTGGTGAATTAACCGAATCGGATATCCAAGGGTTCGCAACAGGTAGCTAACAAGAACGTTTCCGCGACCGTTTGTCTCATAGAATAAATGCTGGCGGCTTGGAAGCAGCGCGAATCCGATGGCAGATGGCAGAAGTTGAGGATTCATGCTCGCGTGTTTCAGAAAGGCGATGCCCGACCGACGGCTACGTAGACCTGCGGAGAGCATGAACTTACGTTCCTTGAATTCCTGGGCTTTGCCTTGTTGCAGAAGTTCATGCAGTAATTGCTCGTTAACGGGCGCATGAAGTTGCTCTTGAAGGTATTTCAACATTGTGGCGATCAAGAAAAGTGCATCTTGGACTCCCGCTGATTGCTTGATGCTCATCAGATCGGGTCGCTCGGTCGAGTGGGAAAGGAGTTTGAAGGAATCACAAATCCAGCGAAGGTTGTGGCTGCTGGGCGACGTGGCTGCTTCGATTAGTGTATGGGTTAGTCGATCATTTGAGCCAAGGATGCGGACTGATTGTTCTTCGATACGAACGGTGTGACTGCGCTGAAGAACCTCTTCGAGATTGCATCTCACGTGTGGTATGACGAAAAGCGTTGATCGCACCGTTAAGGTGAGACCTGATTGATGCACGAAATGATCAGCCAATCCCAAGGTGGCTCTTTCTCGATTGACGGGACGGAAATTCGATTTGGAGAGCGCGGATCGGGCACGCGTAAGCTCGGCGGGTACGACAAGCAGATCGATTCCGTGGTTGTGTCGTAAGGCATGATCTTTATAAGTTGAATAAGCGTAGGCTGATCCGCCGATCAGCAGCGGATCGACGCCAAGATCTTGCATCGCGAGATGCACGCTTTTTAGAATGTCAGTGAAGATCTGGTTGCGGAGTTGTTCACGCAGTTGAGCTGCGCGAATGTAGGCTGAAAAATGCTCCTCGACCGTGATTTGATGATCTCGCATCGTTTGGCTGATCAGGGGGAGCAGCCCTTTTCTGGCCATCATTTCACGTTGGAAATAGGTTTTGGGGTTACCTATTCGCAGGACCCATTGTCCCCATGCTTCACGCGCTGCAGAACCTGACCAGAGGATTGAACGAAGTAAAAGAATGTCTTCGTCCAACGGTAAACGGAGTGCGAGGAAAACGGAGTTTAGATTCCGTGAGTCAGTCACGTTATCGGCCTCTCTGCGCTTAGCCATCGTGGGGCTGCGAACGTCGATTTCGGAGCAGCGAAAAGAGTTCAGCAGAATCCTGTGAGCCTCGCTTTCGGCTCAAATTATTCTCATGGATGCGTCGATGGACCCAAAGTTGTTTCGACTCGAGGATCTTTACATTGGCTTCGCGAGCTTTCATCAACCAGGCTGCTGTGTCACGGTGGCGAAGCTGTGGATCAAACAAGCCGATGAGTTCGAAAACCGTTCGACGGACCATTAGGGTGGAAGACGGTCCAGGGTGTGGCTTTGACAGTGCGGAATTTCGAGAGCGGAGTTCCTCTTCGTGAAGAGATTTGATCCAGAAATTTTTCTGGTATCCGGTACATATTCCGGATTCGGATTCACTTTCGAGGAGGGCCACTTGAAATTCTGTTTTGTCGGCCACCCAGATGTCGTCTGCATCCAGAAAGCAGAGTAACTCCCCGGATGACTGTTGAATCCCTCGATTTCGCGCTGCCGAGGGCCCAAGATTATCCTGACGCAAGCTTTGGATTCGGTCCTCGTAGGATTCGAGAATCGTCGGTGTGGAATCGGTGGATCCATCGTCGACAACGATGATTTCAAGGGGGGAGTAGGTCTGAGAGAAGACACTTTCTAGTGCTTCCTCCAGGTATTCTGCCCCATTAAACACAGGGATAATGCAACTGACAGTCGGAAGCGGCATTGTTATTTCTTGTCGTTTTTAGGAAGTACCGGAAGTGGCGGGTCCAGGGCAAACATTTCCGCCATATCGTCAAACTTTTTCAGCTCCGGGCTGATATATTTCAGTTTTTCCGCAGGGCGTTCGACGGTGACGGCTTCCGCTGTATCGCGGTTGATTCCGATCAGGCCCTCCGACAGTAGTTTTTCGGTTAGCTTTGTCATCTCGAATTTTACAAGCTCAATGGGAACCTCATATTCGGTGGTCAGCGCTTGGCAAAGTTCATCGAAGGTTGCTCGCTTTTGAATTAGGGCCCAAACGCGGTCGCCTACCCCGCCCATCGTGTAGTACGTGCCGTTTCCAAGATTAATGAGTATGACTTCACCATCCATGACATTGGAGGCAATCTCACCCTCCTTGGTGATGAATCTGATTGATTGGGGCATCATTCGTTCCTTTGCAGGGTTTTGCAATTGGTATCGGGTTGTTTCAAATGTTCTTGAGTACGTTGGGTGTTGTGAACGTACGACGTTTTTGCGATGAACATCGCTCGTATTGTTTCATAAGGCGGCCGGTGGTTTACCGAACGTGTGGCGGTAGATGGGTCAGCAGTCCCGTAGGCGCCAGATTGTGTTCGATTAACTGTGGCTCACCTCACTCGCTAAATTACTAATTGAGTCTGGGATGCTGTCAATCTTCTGGCCCAGGTCAAGCCAATACGCAGGGATCTGTTGAACCATCTCCGTCAGGCGGTTGAAGGAGGCTTGGGTGGGCCGCGGCAGAAACATCACCGATGTCGGTGCCAGCGCAAAAAGCGCCTCCGGCTTAGAAGCTGGCCTGTAAGTGGTCTCCACACGGTTGACGATGTTGGGTAACACGATCGCTTTGATAGATACCGAGCTTTTGATTTGCTGATGAAACGCCTGGTTCAGGAAGACGACTGACTTTTCTTCTGGCGAATAGCTTGTTGGGAGCGAATGTTCTTGAAGAAATGGAAATCGCTTTAAGTGGTCTTCTGCTACAAGGCAGGTTGCAAACAGGCTGTGCCCCTGAAAACCATGAGTGTCTGCTTGAAGACCAATTATATCATCCCCCAGATAGTTCATTCCGGCTTGAAGGCAGGAGATGGTTGAAGTCGTTTTCCCGACTCCGGCGTTTCCAACGAATAACAAGCCAGTCTCACCCACGCCAACGAGACCGGCGTGAATTGACTGAACTCCCTGCTCGTGTAGCCAAGCTGTGATCATTTTCTGGAAGGGCCGACCGAGTTGATCCGGATACTGTGCATCGGCCGAGGCAATGTAACCGGCGGCTTGGCTGGACGATGAATCTAGCCAGCTTAGACTGGCGTCCCGTTGTTCACAGAAGTAACGATTGTCCTTTGAGGTTCTAAAGAGAATGTCGAAGCCGTTGAGCTTTGCCTGTGCATCAGAATCGGATCGCAGTTGAACGCCCGATTCTGCAGCGTCCCAGATCTGGATCGTCAATTCTGGATCTGGCACGATCGGGGTGATGAGATGGCCGAAGGACTGTGCAAGCTGACGAGCCAACTTGATGCCGACAAGGTTTAGACGGATCGAGTGTCCCGCGCAGTTTATGTCAAGTTGGCGACGCCCCGTGGGGTGCGCTAACGCCGCGGCAGCGAACGTGTCCTGAAGCTGCGAGAACGTTGTGGCCCCATCTGCGATGATTTGGTCGTTTGAAATCATGACTCAAAGAATCGATTATTCGCTGTCTGTTGGGACGCAAGAGTAATTCGTACGATTCGAAATTATTGCCAGGCTTATTATAGCATATGTCGGCTTGCGTGGGACGTTGCTCTTCTTGGTTTAAACTTTTACGCTCCCCCCCTTAAATTGATCCAGCTGAAGTGAGAGAATTCCCATGGGCATAAGCCCAGAAAGGACTCTTTCGATGAAGCAAAAAAGATATACAGTTGATCAGATAATCCGTAAGTTACGTGAAGC
>JBDOMT010000518.1:0-7042 GCA_039831705.1 Pirellulales bacterium
CACATCAGTGAGCTACTCCTGGCAAGGACTTACCCAAGTTCCAACTCCTGTCACTCCCGCCTGCTGCATCCCGCTGGCGAGCTGGGGCAGTCCTCTGATTCCTTCTAAAAAAATCTTTTCGTCGCGTCGAAACTCCACCGACAAACCGGCCGCGCCCCAGACCAGATTATTATTCTTCATCTCTTGGAAAAGTTGTGCTCTCGACTCGTCGGTCAAATCGGCCAAAAATTTGGGCTCTGGCGTGACCGACTCAAAGCCGTGTGCTTGAGCCAATTGAATGGCCGTTCTCTGCTCTGCTTGCACTCCTATTGAGCCACAACGCAAATCCATCGTGTACTTGGCCCTATTGTGGGTGCTGCCATACGAGGGCCTCCGGATCGCATTCAAGCTCAACATGGCGGTCACGGAGAGAACGCCACGCTGCAGGAGTCGGCGTCGAGCTAAGTCTGTCATGATCGTTAATCCTATTCCTCATATCCTTTGAAAATGGCATCAAGCAATTCGGGTACATTTTGGTAAGGCTTGTGCACAATCAGATGGGCCCCCGCATTCAGCAGCCGCTGCTTTTTTTGCTCCTCGGTAAAATGCCCCAGGTGCTCATAGTGGCTTTCGTCTCGTGAAACAATACCTACACAGACACCCCCAGCACGGTGCGTGTATAACATTTCGGGAAAGCCATCGCCAAAAGTCACCAGTTCTTCACCCTGAATTCCCGAATCGCCCTGATTTCCAGAGTTACTGAGCAGGCCTTGGATAACCGCCTCCTTAGCGTCGTCTTCAGGACCAAGCGAGCCGGCTGCGGCAATTCTTTCTTTGGGGAAGAACTCTGAGTAGCCAAGGTGTTCTACACTTTCGGTAACCGCATCCAGATCGGAACCACTGGCCAGGTAAATGCCCTTCGATAAGCGTGCACTGACTCCCTGTAAAAGTTCCATCGCGCCATCGATGCGCAAATCGTCCATGGTCATTTCACCGGTAGCCAATTGGGCCCGGCGGCTGGAAACCATACCGACCAGGGCATCATTGTAGGAATCTTTGAACATTCTCGGATCGAGTTCGGGGCCCTGGTAGCCATGCTTCTCGATGATTGTTCTCAACCGTTTCATTTGCAGATAGGTAGGAATACCAATGGTCGCTTCGATATCGGCCAGCACCAACTCTTCCGCCTGACGATGCTCAAGGTGTGGTGAGGTAAAAGCAATCAGATAGGCCACGTTGTTAGCCACGATCAAGTTCGGCCAGGAGACACGCTCATCAGAAAGCGTACCGTCAAAATCGAACAGCCCGACCGAGAGTGAGCGACCGGAAAACGGTCGGACGATTTCGATGTTGCCGTCGGTATTTTCTACTGAAACGGGCTGTGCAAGCAGGCCCTGTTGGCCAGGAAACTGGTAATTGGAATCGGACATGGGTAGGGGAAAACTTTCTATCGGCAATGATTCGTGGGGTGGTGGGTATAAAATTCAAACTAATAACAAACCGGCAATTTCACTATGTGCAATAAACTATCCTAATCATAATCTTAACCGTGGTCATCACCCACCAATGGTATCGCAATCAAAAAGGTCACTGAATCCTCACTCTGTGGGCGAATGGAAATATTCGTCCAAGCCGGCAGCAGGACTGCACCTTCCGCGGCCAACTCATGATTGCCAACTATCACCTGCCCCTGAATGACAATCAGTAGTCGATAAGTATCGCTGTGGGTTTCATATGAAGAGGCTTCTGACAGGGTAATTCGCTCGACTTGGAAATCGGAAAAATCAACCACTCGTTCTATCAGCAGTCCATCCCGGGAAGTCACCACCGGCAACTGCGGCCGCCGGGGAGTTGTGACTTCCATTTCCTCAACTGCCCGTTCGGTGTCCCAGGCTGGCTGGGTCAAAACTTTCTGGCCGAAGGCAACGATGCGTCGTTCGTAGACAGGCGTTTGAAACTCAATCGTACGTACCCCGTGCTGTAACGAGTGAGGTACGTTCAACGGAACTTGCACCACATCACCTGCCTGCATCGGTAGCGAACCATAGTAACTTTCCATCGCCTGACGCAACTGTTTTTCTCGATCCACTAGCGACTGGGGGATTTCCTGCAACCAGCCCTTGAGCTGCTCCACAGGCAGAGGCTCGTTAAGAGAAATATTATGCTCTTGCCTGCGCGCATCGAGTAGCCGATCTATCTCAAAACGTACTTCCCGGTAGGCCACAACCTGTTCGAGGAACTGTCGTCGAAATGCATCCTGACTACCGGCACTCTCTATGGCTTCGGCATTGAATCCCAACCGCATACGACCAACGCCATCAGGCCAAGCCTGTCGGTCGATATGTGCTACCACATAGACTTCTCGTTTCTCATTGTGCAGTTCAAAGTACAAATCGCCAAAAATTTCCTCGGGCAGAGGATCGAGTATTTTGAGTAGAATGAGCGGGCCCAGGGAGGCCTGTCCCAACAGTGAAGGCATCACCGCCAACAGGTGGGGAATGGGGATCTGTCGATCGTCCGAACCAAAACGGGCAACGCCGCGCGCTTCCACACCCGTGTACCAGATTTCCTGTCCCCAAGGTTTGGGAATACCAATCGGCTGCAACGGCAGCGGCTGTTGCAAGGTAAAAAGGGGAGCTTTCTTTTGCCCCAACCACTTCACCAGAGCCGGGCCCAAATTTGTGGATAAGGAGCCCGTGGAACCAGAATTCCTGGAGCCAGAATTCCTGGAATATGTTTGCCAGTAATCTGCCGCTGTTCCATCGTCGGTGACAACACTAAAGTAGACCGAAGTGCCCGAAAACCAATAGATGGCTAACAGGTCTTCCTGACCAAGAAGTTTGCCATCTCCAGCTTGCTGACAGAAAAAAGGTACCAACAACAACTGATCTTGAGCATCAGCTTTCCGGTCAGCGACCAACTCACAATAGACATGGTACGGATTATCGGCTGGTACTACCTGAACGGCCATGGATGAATGGGTTCCCTTACTTTCACACATAAGTTTCGATAGGATACCTCAGCAGGCCACAAAATGCTAGCGATCTGTCTCAACCCTCAACTTTCAACTCTCCATGCCTACCCCATCCGATCAGGAGAAAACCCACGACTCCCATGAGCAAAGGGGCAACATAAAATTGCTGGCGACCTGTGGCTTGACGCATGCGGCATTGGCGAGTGGAGGTGTACTGCCGGCGATTTGCCTGGTCCAGATTGCGGCGCAATTCCATCTGAACGATGCCCGATCGGGGTTGATCTTTGCGGTGGGACCCACGGTCACGATGTTAACGCTGCCAATAGTTGGCCTGTTGGGTGAGCGCTGGGGCAAACGGAGCCTGTTGATCGCCGGTTTGTGCCTGCTTGCTATTGGCCTATGGTTGATCCGCAGTTCGGGTGACTTTTCCATGTTGCTCATGGGTGCAGCTACACTGGGATTGTCTTCGGCGGTCATCGATGCCCTGGTGAGTCCGCTGGTCATGGACATTTGCCCAATTCGTACCGCACCGGTCATGAACTTGATCCACGCCTGCTTTCAGATTGGTCTGGTTGTCACTGCGATTTCTGGCGGTATGTATTTGGCCTACTTGGGAGACTGGAGAGATACTTTTTGGCCGGTGATCGTTCTATCCATCGCTTTGGCCAGCGCCTATGCCATCATCCAGTTCCCACCTCCACTGGAACGAGGTTCGCCAGCAGGAGTCATGAATTTGCTCCGGCAAAAGCCCTTTTGGCTCTGTGCCGTGGTCATTGCGGTTTCTGGCGGAGTTGAGGCGGGTGTGATCAGTTGGGTTCCCACCTTTTTGCAACGGCAATTCGATATGACCGTAGCGGAAGACCTGTTGACGCACCAGTTTGGGCTGGTCGATCCAAAACCTCTCATCGGAAGTTTGGGCCTGGCCCTCTTCGCAGGCCCCATGGTTTTAGGCCGCTGGTTCTATGGATCGATCGCTGAGCATTACGGCCATCTGGCCACGCTGTTTGTCAGCTGCCTGATTTCGGCAATCGCACTGGTAGCTTTGGGGCAGGCAGAGACGGCCAGTTTTTCCATACTGTGTCTGATGCTGCTGGGACTAGCCCTATCAGGAATGTGGCCCACCATCCTGACTTATGCAGGTGATACCATTCACACCAGTCTGCCAACACTCTTTTCGCTGATGGCGATGGCCGGACTGTTGGGGGTGAGTGTCTGCAGTTGGGCCATCGGGCAGATGGCTGATCGTTACGGCTTGCAAGCGGGACTCAGCGCTTTAGTTGTACCCGTATTAGCAAGCATGGCCGCCCTGCTGGTCTTGTCAAAAATAGTACGATCAAGTGGCGAATGAAATTGGCATGTGTGCCTCTCGCTGAATAGACTATTTGTCCGCTTCGGTTTCCTCATCTCCCTCAACCTCAGCAGATTTGTCGGCATCACGGGTCAAAGCTGAGCATTTTTTACATTCCAGGGGACATTCACCTTTCTTGCAGCACTTTCCTTTTTCACACTTTTCACACTTTTCACACTTTTCACACTTTTCACACTTTTCACACTTTTCACACTTTCCCTTTTCACACTTTCCCTCTTTGTCACAACAAGCATCACCTTTCTTACAACATTCACCTTTGTCCTTGCAGCACTTGTTTGTCGCACAATTGGCGCATTTCTCTCCTTGGTCACACTTTTCACATTTACCTGAGTCACAGCACTTCTCGCACTTCTCCGAGTCGCACTTCTCACATTTCTTCGAATCGCAGCCCTTCTCACACTTTTCCGAATCGCAGCACTTCTCTTTGGCTTTGCAACACTTGCCTTTGCCACAAGAATCACTGTGGCACCGGTGATTGTCTTTGCCATGCCAACCACCGTGAAAGTCATGATGTCCATGGCCGTGTTGGCAATGTGGGCAACCACCGTGTGCATGGTGGCCATAGTGGTGGTGGCCACGGTGGTGGCCACGGTGATGCTCACCATGATGTGGCCGATCCTGTAATTGAGGACGGCCATGGCCTGGTCCACCGAGGCGCCCGTGTAATTTACGCATCCGATCGTGAGCCTTTTCGAACTCCTCAAAGCTGATCGATCCATCTGCATCTGTGTCGATGTGCTTGAAGATTGACTTTGAATCAGGGCGTCTATGATTTTTACCATGCTCATCATCACTGGCTTGTACTGGGCCAGACAAAAACATGAATGTTGTGAACACAACAACTAGACTTTCGAATAGCTTCATAACGCCTTTTCCTTTTTTCGTTGAAAAACTGCCTGAACAGGTGGAAACGTTCCACTGCAAACGTGCCACCGAGTTTCAGACGGTACGCATCCAGGGCAAACCAAACAAGACCGAAGAACTCCGTGCGCACTCTGCTTTCCCGGTCTTGACCTACCAGCAAACCATCACTACAAGTCCGGGATGAAACCATCCGACGATCTTGTTCTGTTGATTCATGGCACCTACGCTGGCAGCGATAGCGATGCTGGCGATGGTTGGTGGCAGCAGGGAAGTCAAACTTGGGAAGAGCTCAAGAGTAAGCTTCCTCGGGGAACACGACTACCAGAGCAAGGCAAATTATTCCACTGGTCCGGTGAAAATCACGAACGGGCACGGATTAAGGCTTCCCATCAGCTACTACGCAGATTGCAGGAAATGGAAACCACCGGTCAGTCTTATCACCTGATCGGACACAGCCATGGCGGCTCGGTAATCTGGGGTGCATTGCGACTGGCTGCGCTTCGCGATGAACCATTGAAACGACTGAAAAGCTGGTCCACAGTCGGTACTCCGTTCATGCATCACCATACAAAAAGTGCATTCTGTGTGAGCAATCTGTTGAAGCTTGTACTGGCTCTGTTCTTCCTGAATCCAGTCTTTCGTATGGTGCGCGGACTCATTGTCTGGATCTCGGCTGCCCTGTTTGGATGGCAAGTGAATATGATTGCGTCCCGGGATGAAGAAATAGGTGTGACTTCCATTCTGCGGGCCCCCTTTCTCAAATTGATGGAATTGTTACAAGTTGCAAAGAAAAATCTGGACGGAAGCATACAGATTGGCACCTACGATCCCACCGGGAATCAAACTTTTTTTGAGTACCTGTTTCTCAGTGGAGAAGGGTTGATTATCCTCTCCATCTGCCTGCTCTACATGTTTGTCTTTGCGCAACTGGCCAGTTTGCTGCTGAGCCCCATGCTGGAATCGTTACGGATTCGCAATGAAAGACGCTTGGAAAAAAAGGTGGCTGAACAGTTTGGCAGTCTCTGGTTGGGTGTTTGGTCGCCAGACGACGAAGCAATCAATGGCCTGCGTGCAACTCTCGACATATCGGTTTCCTTCATTTCACGATTGGTACCACGAGAACGCGTATTCTTATCCGACAATACGGCGCTCCTGTTCCGGCCCTATTTTTGGGTATTGGCTCCAATCTACAATCACCTGTTACGTCCACTTCTGGATAGCACGGTACGATCGCGTGTAATCAAGACGGCGCAAGGCAATAATCGCCCCGCAGCCGAAGTCGTAGAAGTTCTTCCAGCTCCCAAAGTTTTAACCGAGCTGGAACTTCCCCCGCAAATTCCCGGGGCACTCAACCAAAAAGTGGTGGAGGAGGCCAACCGGCATGCCAGTGACATCGCCCCGAAGTTGCGTAATCTGCTGGCACAACCTTCCTTCACCGACAGTCTGGCCGCTTTTGGCAATAGTATCAATGGCCGTGAACTCGTCCATACTTCGTACTTCAACCATCCCGAAGTACTGGAACTATTGTTGATGAATATCGCCTGGTCCAGAAACGACAGGGAGTTCTTCTGGCTACCACGCATGCAACAAGGCGAACTGCTCACCTGGTTTCAACGGTTTAAGAAGGTCGTGGGAGTCACAATGGAAACGCATCTCATCAACCCGCCTTTGGAAGGTCCACACCAGCCTCCTCGAGAACGGCAAACAGTGCTCACACACATCGGCTCGACAGCACCGAACCACGGTGAACTGAAGACCACCGCCTGAAGGCGGAGGGTTCGCCGACAGTCGGCTAAAGCCCGACTTTCTGGTTGTGGCTTACTTACCGCAATCGCCACGAAGTGGCGAAAGCATCT
>JBDOMT010000467.1:0-7016 GCA_039831705.1 Pirellulales bacterium
GCCATCCATGAAATGAGGTTCTGAAATCATAAAATACTCATTTCACTGCGCAAATCCTGTGCCAAACTGGCCAAAACTTACGTATAATCGACAGGACTAAAGTCTCAGGCTATCGGATACCGTCGCTCCGCGACTTAGGTTTGGATTGATCACCGATACCTAATTTCAACCGCGGAGCGGTGGCATAAGGTAGCCTGGGACTTTAGCCCCAGAAATTCGGGCCTAAATGTTTTGAGTCGCGGAGCAACGGCATTTGGAACTTACGCTGCTTACGTTGTACTCGTCTTCGATGAATTCTCGCTGGACTGGCAGAGCCTTTCAGGGTCGCACAGCCGTAGGCCGTGGATTTAGAAAACATTAAAATTACTAAGATGACGTCTATCTAACGCATCGGGAGAGTGCCCCTACCAGGCAGTCCAGCCCCCGTCGACGACGATGTTTTGGCCGGTGATGTAGCTGCCGGCGTCGCTGGCTAAGAGGAGCAGCGCGCCTTTAAGTTCGTGGGCAGCGCCCATTCGCCCAAGCGGGCTCTTTGCTTCGAGACGTTGTCGCAACTCGGTCGAAACTGTTTCTGCCGGGAATGGTCCAGGGCTAAGGCAATTAACGCGAACGCGATCTTTGGCCCAGTAAACAGCTAAGTGGCGAGTAAGATGTATGATGCCCCCTTTGAGTGTATGGTAGGCCACAGGACTAGCAGGGCAAATTCCCTCGTAGGCGTCAGGGTAGGAGCCGACAATGCCGTACATGGAGCCGATCATGATTATGCTGGCCGAGGCATTTCGCCCGGCAGCAGAGTTGCGAATGTGACGAGCTAATTCAAAATAGCCGGTGGCATTGGCAAGCTGGCGGGTAAAGTCTTCCGGTATTGCTTCATCGATTGGTTGGGCGGTGGGATCGTGGCCATTGTTCACGAGAATGTCGATCGGGCCGACTTGTTGTGTGATTGTTTCGAGGCACTGCTCGATCGAGTCGGTTTCCATATGGTCGAGTACAACCCCGGCATGCTTTTTGCCACTTGGATTGGGCAAGGCAGCTGCCGCCTGGGTGGCCCGGCCCTGGTCGCGGCTGGTGACCACCACCTGCGCTCCTGCCTCGGCTAGAGCGCTGGCAAAAGCGGCGCCCAGATGTCCGCCCCCGCCAGTCACTAAGGCAATTTTTCCCGTTAGGTCCAGCAGATCTAACACGCTGCTTGTTAAAGAGGTTTTGCTCATTTGTTTATTGTAGTGGCTTATATGGCACAAGGGAAGAATTGAACCACGGAGACACCGTGTGTTTCTCCAATTCCCCAATCGGGGATCATCTCCGCGTTGAACATGGTGATAAACACCAATCTATTGCAGCGACTGGGATGCCCGCAGATTTCGCTATTTGACAACTTCGCCCCTGTTGCGCGTTGATAGTGAGCGCCATACTTCCAGTTCGATGCTGTCGTTAATCGGTTTCACCGAGCCGTCCATCAGGACGGAATTTATCAACCCTGGATGGTAGCTCCTTGCGGTTACCGCGGCATACGTCGGTTGAAAGTCGCTTTTACCTTCTTGACGTGAGTTGTAATCGATGTCGTAGGTATTGCCGTCCGAATGTTGGTAGGACACCAGCGTGTTGGGCGTGAAAACAGTTGTCATGCCACTGTGATGGACTCGGCCGTCAGGCCATTCTGTGTGTCCCGTGTTATCGTTCGTGCTGGGTCCCAGTTTGAACTGAGCGTCTCCGGCAAAAGCGGCTAAATCACTGGGTGAACCTGGAATCACAGTTCCGGGATCGCTCGTGTTGCGAAAATAGGGCGTGAATGCCTTGACTTCAGCTGCGCAAAGCGTGCGACTTAGACCGTCGGTGAATCTAGCTGGAGTCAGGCGACTGTTCACGAAAAAGGAACCATCTCCTCCCTGATTAGCCCGAGGATCGTAGACCAGCCAGGTACCAAAGTTGAAGCCATAGTTTTGAGGATACACTTTCGCATCCCCGCTTGAACCAAAACGTACCATGTCGTTGATTTCGCTAGAACACATGAAAGTCGGAATTCTCATGGTTGGCACACCTGTCGATTTATTGATCGGATCGTCCCATGCCACGTCGAGGCGAACCTGAAGATAAGCATTACCTTGCTCGATGTAGGGCAGTAAACGACCGTGGATGGACCAAGATCCATTATTGGTCGACAAATAATTTCCAGGCTTAATAACAAAGCTCGGCGGAAAAATCCCCAATGCCGCCTGGAAATTTTGAACCGCCAGGCCCAATTGTTTCAAGTTATTGGTACAAGACGTTCTGCGAGAAGCTTCTCGAGCTGCCTGGATGGCTGGTAGCAATAGTGCCACAAGAATGCCTAGGATCGCGATGACCACCAGTAGCTCAACGAGTGTGAAGCCTCGAAATTGTTTAGGCATAGAAATTTTTCCACAACACATGAAGTAGTATGGTGTTAACTCTACCTGTATTATTGGGCTATTGCGCTAATATTGTCCAGGACGGATGGCGGGCCAGGGCAGCTTCGCAATGGTCCAGGACTTGGTGAGTGCTATTGCCCCGGCCGGCAATACGTGTACTCAGATAGATGTGACGAACTAGCGTCAGAGTTGCATAGACGCCAATAAGAGTCGAATGGCTATCATTGCTTAGGGAGCAATAGCGCTCGAGTAGTGCATTCTGACTCGCTGCAAACGCGTCGGGATGGCCATGAACTCGAAGGCTGTATTCGATCAGGTGTCCAATGAAATTGCCAATATCGAGATGAGGATCTCCCATGCAGTAGAGGTCGTGGTCGAGAAGGAAAATACGGTCACCGTTCACCAGTAACTGATCGGGGTAAAAATCGCGATGGATGCCCGTTTGCTGCGTGAAGGGAATCAAATCCGCCAATTCTCGGCATTTCGCGAGTACCTTTTCGATCCGCGATTTGAGCTGAGGCATCAGTCGTACAACTTGGGGTAGTTTCTTCTCAAGAATTTGCAACTCATCATCGATCGTATGCACTCGCGCGGTGACAATGTCCGTCTGATGCAGCTTGTGAGCAGCTTCTGCGATGTGTGCAGCAATGGTTTCGCCATGAGAACCGGCAAGGGCGTGCCAGCAAGATGTGCCTGGCACGCGCTCTTGCAACCACATTTGACATGCGGGAACGATTCCGATGGGACGTGCTACTGAAATACCATCGTCGCTTTGATAATCGAATCCACTCTCCCACAGCGCCTGCTGTAAACGAAAACTCCTCTTGTGTCGACTCTTCGTATGTACCTTGCCCAGAACCATCACATGATGCGTAGAATCTGCCGTTTTGCAGGCATACTCGATCAAGCATCGGCGTCCGGGCTTGTAATGCAGCACGGAGATACTGCGAAGTTCCAATTTATCGTCCTGGAAAGATTGTCTAATAATCGGAGCAATCATTTCCTTGGCAAAGATTATTTCAATCGCCTTTGCCGCGTTGGCAAGGGACAGGTCATCCATCACGATAAATGGATCTGTGATCATGATGTCAGTAGAACGTCCTGCACTGGTCCGCCTCGCTTTACTCCTGTTTGCGAAATTATCGTGCGAAAGATCGACGTCGTCCAGGACTTTCAATGCGCGCTGTATGATCACATCAGTTTCGTCGTGCCAGCTTTGTTGGCGGTGACGAAAAGGCTGTTGGGCAAGTCGCAGGAGTCCTGACGCCAGATAGACTTGCACCGCACTTTGATCTAGGGAGGGATGCTGCTTCACGTAGGCGGAGAGCAACGCCGCTGCCAACCGTTCTAGTTGGTTCTGACGAAATGTCCCCCGTAATTTTTCTCGGTGAAGATGTGCAAGAAGGTTTCCAATGTCGCATGCAGGATGGCCAAGTGCGGCGTTATCGAGATCAATCAAAGCGGCGTCAACCTCAGGATTGTCCCTGTCAATAAGAATTTGCTGTGGGTGACAATCACCGTGGAGCGGCACTTCAACGGTTGGAAGCTGCGTCATTTTATCCGAGCATCTTTGTACTACGCATAGCATCGACTCGGCCAGCTTGGGCGAGATTGCTACAAAGTCTGAAGCGAGTCGACTTAGCTCTACGATCTCTTGCCGTGTGCTTCGGTGTGGGAGTTTGCAAATAGACTGTCCGTGTAGCTGAGCAAGGAGGCGTCCCGTCGCTTCCATCGCGGAGATCGCCGCATTGGGATTATTCAACACATGGAGAAGCGGTATGCCGGCAATCCAGCGAGTCAAGATGGTTCGGTGGCGGTCAGAGTGGCCGAGCGTCTGTGCCGTGTGGACTCTCAAACTGGAGCCGAGGGACTTTATCGCTCGCCGAGCTTGTGCATATCCTGCCGAAGAATGGAGCTTTAAAACTGCTTGAGGTTGATCGTCCAAATCCAAACGCGCGACATACCTCCGCTCTGGCTTATAGCGAAGTGCGGTCCACTTGGCAGTCACCAGTTTGTGGTCATCTTCCGATGTTAGCCGAGACACAAGCTGAAACTGGCCGTCGCGGCAACCCACTCGTTCGAGTGCCGGCAATTCGTTATCGCAGGGAAATGGTGAAACAACGATTGCCAACTCAGGAATGACAATGGGGGCCGGACATTGCATGTCGTGTGTTGTGACACGTCCGTTTGCTTTGGTCAGCTTGTCGGCTGCGTCAGTATGATAGGCTGTGGCGTAAACCGTCTGCATGCCTTCGTCAGTATCGACGGTGAAGGCAGCCAGGCAACTCACTCCAGGCTTGTAGCGCAGGTAGGTACAGTGTGCAGAACTTGGAGATAGGTTGCCTACGTGATGCTGAAAGAGGCGACAGGCCAACGCATCGTCCAAGAGCGTAGCCAGACCAAGCAACTTGCGGTCACGCTCCACGATTTTTGCATCATCCACGCTCAACATGTTGAATCACCTCACACAGTCAATACTACCAAAGATCGGGCAACCGCCAATTTTTCGCTTTTATTTCCTCGGTAAACTGCTGTTTAAGTAGTCCGACGTTACGAGCCACCAGCTTTGAAACATTCGGGCAAGCTCGCTCATATCCCAGCGTGTCCAAGAGATTGCCTGCCGCGGCCTCAAATCTTTCGACCTGCTCAGCAGTCATTTGATCCCGCCAATTTCTTCGTCCTGGAGTTGGCGGAAGCCAAGCCGCGTTGGTCGACAAGTCTCCATTCGTCCTGGTTCGACCCTCGTAATAGTTCTCCATGTTTTCTGAATAAGGGAGTTCCAGGAAAGAGGCAATCTTCCGGCATTCGCGACTAGGAGACAATACCAGTTGTTCGTAACGCAAGTCGAGGTATCGGTTCTCACCCATAGCTACGCCATCTTGCATTCCTAAACCGACCAGCGCTTTCCACCACAAGGCAGTCGTTACCGTGGAGTCAACTTTCCACGTAGAAAATTGGCCTGCAGCCTTGTGAACCATTCGCCAATTCCTCATAGAAAGGCAAACGTCACGGCCGTCGCGGACAAGATGCACGAATTTCGCCTGTGGCCACAATTGGTGAAGTGTGGGCATCTTACGCACGTAGGTGGGAGTCTTGTCCCCCACCAACGGCTTTTTCTTTCGTTTTCCATAGTGATCGAAGATCTGGCTTACTAACGATGCGTAAATCATTCCCGGATTTTGTTCTACGATAGCCTCCAGGCGTTCTCTGCGCATCTTCATTTGATCAAAGCGATGATGTTCAAAGAATTTGTCAACAATACGATCCGTGACCAAGCCATCGTCGGTGACACCCTTGCGTTTCTCAAAATGTCTCGGTATCCAGTGCGTTTCTCGGGGCACTGCGACGAGCGGGTGTGCATTGACCATTCTTTTGAGCATCGTCGTACCCGATCGAGGACAGCCAACGAGAAACACAAACGGATTGATAGAATTTATTGTCTCCGACCAGTTTCCGGAGGGTTGTGCAGTAGTGATCGAGTTAGTTCGTGACATCAAGAGATTTCCTTTGCAGGGGCTTCTTTTGGAGCGGTGTTTCAGCTGCTCCTGTTTGCAAACGATAAGCTTGTGCGTAAGTCCCATTCTGCTGGAGCAACTGCTCATGAGTGGCGGCCTCTTGGATACGTCCATTCTCGATGAATAGAATCTGATCGGCATCGGCAGCGTGTCGCAGGTCGTGCGTCACCAGCAGCGTCGTTCGACCCGCAGCCAATCGACGTAATGCGTCTCTCACTTCGTATTCATTCTGTTGATCCAAACCAGCGGTCAACTACGCCGCCTATGTCAGCCCATTTCATGTAGACCTTCAACTCCTCTACCGAGGTGCATTCATCGCAGGCGGTCAGAAAATTAGCAGCGTGGAAGACGGCACGACTACCACGCTGACCCTAAGTGAAGTAAGAACTCTTGACCATCCTCGCGACGAGCGCGGCGCCTGGGTCCTCCCCTGGACTGGTTCAAGCTTGCTAGCCTTCGACATGCACCCGTTTAATCTGGAGAACGACCCAAATGGTACTGGAGCCGGAGACAAATACTTAGCAGAGCAGCGTGCTTACTACAGGGCCAGCCCAGAAAGCCTGGGCGAAACACAACGCCCTAACCACCTCGGCCCCAACGCAGACACATTGAAGCAATGTTTTGGAGAACAACAGAGTTTAGCTTTCGCCGAGAACATGCCTTGCATTCGCCAACCGACGGTCCCCGACCTCACCAATCACATGTCTGCTGCGCCACGAAGTCACCACCCAGGTGGAGTCAATGGTGCGTTTCTCGATGGACATGTTCTCTTTCTCACCGACGATATCGACGAGTTTGTCATGGCCTACATGGTAAGCGTCCAGGACGCACAAAATTAGGCGAGCTATTGGGTAGGTAGCCAATTGACAAGTCGAAAGCAAGGACTCATTGGCAGAATCGGAGGCTTTCTCTAAACTGAAGACCACCGCCTGAAGGCGGAGGGTTCGCCGACAGTCGGCTAAAACCCGACTTTCTGGTTGTGGCTTATACATACCGCAATCGCCACGAAGTGGCGAAAGCATCTAGCCGTGGGGCGTGAGCCCACGGTGGCGTTTTCAGATTATTCCCTAGCCCTGAAAGGGCGACAGCGAGTGGCCCAAGCGGAAAATTGGTT
>JBDOMT010000318.1:0-23398 GCA_039831705.1 Pirellulales bacterium
TTAATTCTCGGTTTTTAGACCGTCGTTTGGCCCGTTTACGGGCCCACAAGAAGGTGCTGTCTACCAGCGTCCGGGGCAGGCGTTTTTCTTCTACCGCTTTGACCACAACGGCAAGAAACCCCTTATCGGCCTTGGTTTTAGCCTTCAATCCGTAACGCAACTGGTCAGCAAGAGAAAGCTGTCTCCCCTGCGAACTGTTCTGAAAGGTTTGCTGCCCAACAGACTGTGGGCATAGCACGAAACTGCCCAAAATTAAGAGCGAAAGCAACAGGGACGATGGGTGCCAGTGGTTGCAGCAACTGGTCCGCTTGCTACCTGGAACGTGGAAATTAAGCGTACTGGTAGGTACAGGCATGGGTAGTACTTTCCGCCATTCCCCTCAAAGTCCTTGTTTTTGAGCATGAACAAGTGAGGAGCCAACGTAGTTCGCCGTATGTGAGGAGAGTCTATGGGAAAACTTTTCTGATTTCGTAGAGGGCTCACCTTGTAGGTTCCGTTGGGGATCAGAACAAGGTCAATTTTCGTAGTTGCATGCAGTAGGGCACCTTGATTTACTTCAGTCATCCACAATCGAGAACCGAAAAAAGCATAGGTAACCCTATTTCATGAGGTACAATGATAATGTACTGTCTCGACTTCCGGTTCACGAGAGTCGTCGCTTGGCTCTCTGATTGGAATAGAAGTTGGGTATCGAGTACCGAGCAATACACTACAGATTCAAGCTTCCAGGTCTTATTTCCGTCGGGAGGACCAATTTTTGGATTGACCCGAGCCGGCACATGGCAGTGCGCAGCGCTGTTCGGCACGTGTTTTTCTTCCAGCGACTCCACACCGTCGCAATTTGACCGGAAGTTTGTTTTTCGAAAAAAGGTTGCGGTGAGGCCTGATGCCTGCCGTAGCCTTTTTTTCATGCGCTTCGCCCAGCATTCCGAATTGGAGCCTGGTAGCCCGTTGTGAGCCTATCCCGCCCTTGGTAAATTAGAGGGCTTCTCGCGGGGTGTGGACATTTTTCCCAGCCCGCATATTTCATCCGTTTCGTCGCGAGGCCCCGTAGCCTAGCGAGGAAAAGGTCAAGTCCTTTTGTGGCAAGGCATGTGAGGTTTGCGACCGCAGTCGTGTTTTCCACGTAGATTGGAAAAGCGGCGTTGAGGATCGCGGGTCGAAACATAACGCAGCCACGGAAGGACTTGGGACGCCGTAGCAGAAACGGGTGAAATATGTGGGCTAGATCGACTTCGCGTGCCAGGTGCTTTGTTTGACCTGGATATTTCATCGACTTCGTAGCGGAGAGTTTATGAAATATTGAGGTTTAGCACGAGATCTTACGCATAGCGAAAGGACACCAGCGTGTCGACCGATTCGTCCAATCCTGAAGAGACCAATCCTGAAGAGTATGGGACGGGAATAGCCGCTCGGCTAATCGATCTGCCCATCGAAGATGAGTTGAAGGAAAGTTACCTGACTTACGCGATGAGCGTGATTGTCAGTCGTGCATTACCCGATGCGCGCGATGGCCTCAAACCATCGCAGCGGCGGATCTTGGTCGCCATGAACGATTTGAATCTGTCTCCCGGTTCTTCGCGGGTCAAATGTGCGAAAATTTCCGGTGACACCAGCGGTAATTATCACCCACATGGTGAAAGTGTAATTTACCCGACGCTCGTGCGCATGGCCCAGGAGTGGAACATGCGCCACACCTTGATCGACAAACAAGGGAACTTCGGTTCGATCGCTGGATTACCACCGGCGGCCATGCGATATACTGAAGCGAGATTGTCTTCTATTGCTAGTTTGCTGCTGGAAGATCTCAAGCTCGATACGGTTGATTTTGTGCCCACCTACGACGAGCGGCGGATGGAACCGACCGTGTTGCCATCCAAATTTCCCAACTTGCTTGTCAATGGGGCCAACGGAATTGCGGTGGGGATGGCGACCAGTATTCCACCACACAACCTGGGGGAAGTCTGTGCCGGGGTGATTGCACTCATCGACAACCCCGACATATCGATCATCGATCTGATGCAAATTATTCCAGGTCCAGATTTTCCCACTGGAGGCATCATCTGTGGCCGATCGGGAATCCTCCGTGGTTATCAATCGGGTCGCAGTACGGTGGTGGTTCGGGCGCGCACATCAATTGAAGAAAAGGGCAAACGGACTCGAATCCTCATCCATGAAATTCCTTACCAACAGGCTCGCGATCGTGTGGAAGAACGCATTGCAGCCTTGGTCAACGACGGGAAAATCCCAGGGATCGCAGGGATTCGCAACGAAAGCGATCTCAAAGAGCCTGTGCGGTTGGTGCTCGACTTGAAGCGGGATGCGGATGCCGACATCGTACTCAATCAACTGTACAAATTTTCGCCCCTGCAAGATACGTTTTCGCTCAATTTTTTAGCATTGGTGGATGGCAAGCCGCGTACCCTGACACTCAGGGAGATGTTGGAGGAATTTTTACGTCACCGCGTTACGGTGATTCGCCGACGCACGCAATTTTTGCTAAACCGGGCACGCAAGCGGAAACATACGGTACAAGGTTTGTTGCTTGCCCATGCGAATATCGATGAAGTGATTCGAGTCATTCGAGCTTCGAAAACCCAACTCGAAGCCAAGCAGGCTCTCATGCAAATTAAAACCCCTTCGGCGCTGATGAAGCGGGCTTTGGGAGACGATGGTTTCACGCAGTTTCAAAGTGAGCGGGGGGTAGCGGAGGAATACACCCTGACGCCCGTGCAGGCCGATGCCATCCTGCGCATGACCCTCGGCCAATTGGTCAATCTTGAACAGGAAAAGTTATCTGACGAACATGGCAAACTTTTGGAAGAGATTACCGGCTATCTGGTCATTCTCAGTGATGTGCAGGAAATCTACGCGATTATCCGAGAAGACTGCCAATTGCTTATCCGCCGACATGCCAATCCGCGGCGCACAGAAATTAGCCATGAAGAAATTGGCGATGTCAATATTGAAGACCTGATCGAAGAGGAGACGATGGTCGTTTCGATTAGCCACAATGGCTACATCAAACGAACCCCAGCCAGTGTTTATCGGGCCCAACGACGGGGCGGCAAGGGTATCAAGGGAGCTGCCACCGGCGAAGACGATCCGGTTGAACATCTGTTTGTGACGAGCACGCACGACTACTTGTTGTTTTTCACCAACAAGGGAAAAGTTTATTGGCAAAAGGTTTACAATCTGCCTCAACTCTCGCGCGAAAGCCGAGGCCGAGCCGTGGTGAACCTGTTGAACCTCAGTGAAGGGGAAAAAATTGCCGACTGCCGGGCGGTGCGCGATTTCGATTTACCCGACCATTCGCTATTGATGGCGACCCGCAAGGGCTTAGTGAAAAAGACTGAATTGAAAGCGTATCGACGTCCGATGAAAAGTGGGATCATCGCGATCAAGCTTAAGGATGATGATGAATTGGTCGACGTAGTGGTGACCAAGTCGGGTGACGAGGTCGTCCTGGCCACCGCCGCTGGATTGGCCATCCGCTTTAACGAATCGGACGCCCGACCCATGGGCCGTAACACGAGCGGGGTGAAAGGAATACGCCTGTCTCCTGACGACCATTTAGTAGGCATGGTCGTAGCAAATCCGGAGACTACACTCTTCACTGCCTGTGCTCATGGGTATGGTAAGCGAACTCCCTTCGGGGCAAATGTTTCCGGCATTCAGCCAGGGGAGGATTCCCAGTCGGAAGGGGACGAAGTAAATTCAACATTCCGCTACCGCACACAGAACCGCGGGGGCAAGGGCGTACGAGATATCAAGACAACCGATCGCAATGGCCCCGTGATTGGCATCGTGCCCGTAGACGATACCGACGAATTACTCATGATGACCGCTCGTGGAAAAATTCAACGGGTGAAAGTGAGCGACTTCAATGTCATTGGACGCAATACACAAGGTGTAAGAATCATGAGTCTGGCTCAGGGTGACACCCTCGCTGCCTTAGTCCGTGTACCAAAAGAAGAAAATGGGAACGGGTCGGAGCAAGAGATTACGGATGGTGGAGAATGACCGAACCTTACTTTCAACAACTTTTTGCTGATCGCATCGGCGGGGCCCAATACGGCAAGGGCTCGGCCATTTATAAATTCGAAAAAATTAAACGGGCCAAACGCCGTGCGCTGGCCGAGCATCCAGATCGCCAACTGCTTGATTTTGGGATTGGTGAGAATGACCAGATGGCGGCCGAATCGGTACGCAGAGTCATGGCTGAGGAAATCAACCGGCCGGAAAACCGTGGCTACTCGGATAATGGGGTCGTTCAGTTCAAGCAAGCGGTATGCCGATTTATGCTGCGGACCTATGGAGTGAGTCTCGATCCGGTGTCGGAGGTGAATCATTGTATCGGTTCGAAAACAGCCTTGGCCATGCTTCCCGCTACGTTGATCAATCCGGGTGATATTACCCTGATGACAACCCCCGGTTATCCGGTGGCCGGCACCCACACAGCCTACTATGGTGGCCGAGTCTACCAGTTGCCGTTGCTTGCTGAGAATGGCTTTCTTCCAGATTTACAGAACCTGCCGATTGATATTCGCCAGCGGGCCAAGATGTTGGTGCTCTGTTACCCTAATAGCCCCACGGGCAGAACAGCTCCACGCGAATTCTACGAAGAGGTCGTTCGGTTTGCTCGTGAAAACGAGTTGGTTGTCATTCAAGATGCAGCGCATGCGCTGCTTTCTTTCGATCGTGAGCCCAATAGTTTTTTGGCCGTACCCGGAGCCCGGGATGTGGGAGTCGAGGTCCATTCGATGTCCAAAGGATTCGACATGATTGGCTGGCGGTTGGGTTGGGTCTGTGGACACGAGCGGCTGGTCAGCGCATTCGCCGATGTGAAGGACAACTGCGATTCGGGTCAGTTCATTGCCATTCAAAAGGCGGCCGCGGCAGCTCTGAACGATGCAACCATCCCGCAGAGTATTCAGGCCAAGTATCAACGTCGGCTGGAGAAACTGGTCGCCACCCTTTCACGCTGCGGTTTTCAGTGTGAGATGCCCGGCGGCACGTACTTTCTCTACACCCCAGCGCCTAAGGGTATAAAGGGGCCCACTGGTTTAAAAGGCGGACCTGCATTTGAAACGGCTGAAGCGGCCAGCCAGTATTTGATCACGGAACAATCCATTTGTACCGTGCCGTGGGACGATGCGGGTGCCTACTTGCGATTTTCAGTGACCTATGAGGCTGCCGATGAAGCCGCCGAAGATCGCTTGATGGCCGAAACGGAGGCGCGGCTCAAGGAAATTTGCCCGGTCTTTTGAGGACTCAACTCATGCGAATTGCATATCTCGATTGTGCTAGCGGAATCAGTGGCGACATGCTGCTGGGAGCTTTGATTGATGCGGGAGTGGATCAGTCGGTGATCCAGGCTGGGATCGATTCGCTCGGTTTACCTAGTTGCCAACTGGTGACCAAAGAGGTCACCAAGAAGGCGTTTCGTGCGTTGCAACTTGCCGTGGAACACGAGCCCGAACACGCGCATCGGCATTTGAGTGACATTCTGGCAATGATTGCGGGAAGTCGGTTAACCCCGTTACAGCAGCAGTTGGCGGAGCGAATTTTTCACCGACTCGCCGAGGCCGAAGCAAAGGTGCACGGTTCGACCATCGAAAAAGTACACTTCCACGAAGTCGGGGCGGTCGATTCGATTGCAGATATTGTCGGATCGGCCATCGCCTGGGACTTATTGGGTGTCCAACAGGTAGTCTGTTCGCCCATACCAACCGGCACCGGATTTATCGAAATCGCTCATGGCCGCTGTGCAATTCCCGCACCAGCCACCGGTGAGTTATTGCGTGGGATACCGATAGCTGCCAGTGCAGTGGAAGGTGAGCTGACCACGCCGACCGGGGCAGCCATTGTTGGGGTGGTCGCCGATCAATTTGGTCCCTTGCCTGCAATGACCATTGGCACGATCGGTTATGGTGCCGGACAAGCTGATTTTGAACAGCCTAATTTGTTGCGATTGATAGTGGGTGATTCACAAGCGGAGCAACCGGAGAGATCCGTTTGCCACGCTTTGGAGTCTGACAGCATTGTCCTGCTGGAGACGAATTTGGACGACATTCGAGGAGAGCAAACAGGGTATTGCATTGAGCAGCTGTGGCAAGCCGGCGCGCTCGATGTGTCGATCACTTCCCTGCAGATGAAAAAAGGACGGCCTGGAGTGTTATTGAGTGTGCAGGCCACGCCAACCGATGCGGATCGGCTTGCGGAGATTGTGTTTCGTGAGACAACCACGCTGGGATTGCGACGATCGGTGGCCCAACGATTGCGGCTTTCCCGGCAGCCCAAGTCAGTCGAAACCTGCTGGGGTACGGTGACGGGCATGGTGGCCCATTTGCCGGATGGTTCCCAGCGATTTTCACCCGAACATGCCGACTGTGCTCGGCTGTCTCGGCAGCAGGGAGTGACCCTGGACGTTGTCTACTCAGCCGCCTGTCAGTCGTTTTTATTACCCAACGCTCCTAATTCTGAGCAGGAGGGATCATGATAAGCCTGCCCATGCCAATCTTGGCAAAGGTTTCGTGGCCCCTGCTGATGTTCATGGCCGGATGTGGGTTGTTGACCTGGATTTTGTTGAAGCGTTCCTATCGTTATTTTGGACGTAGAAGCAGGTCGCAGAATTCTTCGCCCATTGAGAGCCAGCCGCGGCCAACCGATCCTTGGTCAGGAGTCCAGCGTGATGCGTTGGCTCGACTGGATCGCGAGCAGGTGGAAATGCAAGAGCGGGCCCGCGACCTATCAGGCCAGTTGAATTCAAAAATTATCGCTCTGGAACAGTTGATTGCGACCAGCGCCCAGCAAATCGAACGGATGGAAACGCTGCTGGCTCAATCCGAACAACAAAACATCACGGAGGGCGAATAACCCAATACTAGCCCGCAACGCAATCAAGAGGGTCACGTACAGTTACCCACTCGCTTGCGCGTCGTGCTTGTATTTTAGAGGTTTCATCTAATTTCAATTGCTTCACAGCCAATTGCTTCACTTCGTTGGGGTTAAAATATTCGGCTCTTCACCAGAATCAGTGGGTAAATTGAGGAGGAATTGGCGAGTTGACGGTTGGATTTTCTGAGGCATGGCTCAGGCGTTCAATGGGGTTGAAAAGGGCTGCCCTGTCGGAGTGTGCCTTCAGGACAGCAGTGCGTCATTGACGCGCCTTCGACTTGGCTATCCCTTGTTGAGTTGCTTCCCAGCAGCGCCCAACTCCGTTTCACCAAGCAAAGGACAAGTATACCAACAACTCATGCGAAAGTTAACAAGTACACGGCTGCAAGATTTCCGGTTATGGATATTGTTGCGAAGCAATAACCAGCCGGAGCCCCACAGCCGTGCAACTGAAAACTATCCTCAATTCTGTCGAGCCGCACAAGTCGTTCGTTTACAAGAAGATTCGATGGGCCAACTCCCCAACCAAACCCGAGATAGAAATACTGATCGAGCCGCGGGCCAATGGCCAAGCGATCTGCTCAATCTGCCATTGCAAAGCATCGAGTTACGATCGGCGACCGTCCCGCCGATTCGAGTTCGTGCCGCTGTGGCAGATTCCGGTTTACTTTGTGTATGCCATGCGACGAGTGGACTGCCCGACGTGTGGCGTGAAGATGGAAAAAGTTCCCTGGTGCGACGGCAAGAACCAATTGACGACAACCTACCGCTGGTTCCTGGCGGGCTGGGCCAAGCGACTATCCTGGAAGGGGGTTGCCGACGCGTTCGGCACAACCTGGCAGAACGTATTTCGCTCAGTAAAACACGCAGTTTCATGGGGATTGGCACATCGGGAGCTGGAAAGCATCGAGTCGATTGGCGTCGACGAAGTGCAATGGCAAAAGGGCCACAAGTACCTAGCATTGGTCTATCAGATCGATTCGGGCAGCAAGCGACTGCTATGGATCGGCAAGGACCGAACCTCCAAGACGTTCCTTCGATTCTTCCGAATGCTCGGCAAACAGCGCTCCGGCAAACTGAAGTTCGTATGCAGCGACATGTGGAAGCCCTATTTGAAAGTGATTGCCAAGAAGGCTGGGCAAGCGATTCACGTTCTCGACCGATTCCATATCATGCAAAAGATGAACAAAGCAATCGACGAAGTTCGGGCTGGTGAAGCGAGGCAAATGAAGGCCGATGGCTACGAGGAAATCCTCAAGCACTCGCGCTGGTGTCTGCTCAAGCGTCGGGAGAATCTGCCCGACCAGCAGACAGTCAAGTTGTCGGAACTCTTGAAGTACAACTTACGATCGGTGCGGGCCCACTTGCTTCGGGAAGACTTCCAGCAGTTCTGGGAATACGTCGGTCCTGTTTGGGCTGGGAAGTTTCTCGACCAGTGGTGTACAAGAACGATGCGAAGCAAGCTCGAACCGATGAAAAAGGTCGCTCGCACCTTACGCAACCATCGAGAGCTGCTTCTCAATTGGTTTCGGGCAAAAGGGGCACTTTCCTCGGGCGTTGTCGAAGGATTCAACAACAAAGTGAAACTGACCACCAGAAAATCGTACGGCTTCCGCACCTACGAAGCCATTGAAACCGCTTTATATCACAACCTTGGAGCCTTACCCGAACCAGAATTCACCCACAGATTCTGGTGAGGAGGCAAATATTCTACCACTCCAGGCAGTTCACGATAGAAGCCTCCAGCTCTGCCGGAGTTTCAATCAAACAGGCCGTGTGGCATCAGTTCGTCCAGCGCATGGCTGATTTCTTCTTCTCCTTGCAGTGGTTGCTGGCAGGTAAAGCCCTCGCAGATATAAAGGGTGGGGGAACCGCCGATTGCCGATTTGCCGACCAGCAGATCGGCTAGCAATCCCTTCTTATCGCTGGTGCTGGAGCCCTTGCCTGTTTTGGATCCCGTCGGCATGGCCAATACTTTGTTCGGCAAAAAACGTCGCTGCAGGTCGGCTAACACGTTTGCGGTGGCTGAGTTGGTCCGATCGCCAGCCAGAACCATTTCGTAGGTGGGGCCCAAATGGAAATCGACAGCCATGAACATTTGCCCCGTTGCCCCAGGAGCTCGGCGCATCAAATCGGCAGCTTGTGACATCGTTTTTGCGGCGGCTTCGAGATAGCCTTGTTGGCCTGTCAATTTGCCCAAGCGGAGTAACACCGTCGCAGCCATTGAGTTACCACTGGGCAGACTGTTGTCGGCAAAATCTTTGTTGCGGCTGAGTAGTTGTTCCTGGTCGTCGGCCGTGTAATAAAAACCGCCCTGTTTGGTATCCATAAAATGTTCCAAAACCACTTCCATCAATTTCTGCGCCGAGTCGAGATGGCGTGGGTCGAAGGTTGCTTCGTACAGCGAAATTAATCCATTCGCCAGGCAGGTGTAATCGTCCAGGTAGGCTGCCAGTTTGGCCTGGCCCTGGTCGTGAGAGTCGCGCCGCCAGGTATGGTATAATCGAAAACTGTCGGCGATGCGCAACTCGGTAAGCAAAAAATCAACTGCTTTGATTGCCGCGTTCACATAGCGAGGTTCCTGGAGTACAGCGCCAGCGCGGGCCAGTGCATCGACCATTAGACCATTCCAGGCGACCAGAATTTTATCGTCCTTAGCCGGATGAATTCTCTGTTCGCGTGCTGCAAATAATTTAGACCGACTGGCTGCCAGTTCGCGGTTTAAGTCATCCAGCGGACGCTTCATCTCTTGCGACCGTTGCGCGATGGGTTTGGGCAGGTTGAGAATATTTCGACCTTCGAAATTGCCCGTTGCGGATACATCGTAGACGAGAGCGAAGGTAGTGGCAGCCGAATCGCCCAGTACGGCTTGCAATTCGGTTGGGGTCCAAGTGTAAAACAGGCCCTCCTCTCCCTCGCTATCGGCATCTTCTGTGCTGTAGAACCCGCCCAGTGGATCGGTCATGTCTCTCAGGACGTAGTCCAGAGTTTCACTGGCAATGCGGGCAAAAGAATTGTCCCCTGTCGCTTGGTAGGCTTCTATGAACGTTGCCGCGAGTTGGCTGTTGTCGTAGAGCATTTTTTCAAAATGGGGTACCAGCCAGCGGGAATCGACCGAGTAGCGGGCAAACCCGCCGCCCAAGTGATCGTAGATGCCGCCCGCGGCCATCTTTTCCAGGGTGGTGCGGACCATCTTCAACGAAGAATCGGTTCTCCGACGGTGCCAATCTCGTAGTAGAAGCTGTAAGTCCATTGGGTGGGGGAATTTTGGCGCTGAGCCAAATCCACCATGGGTAGAGTCGAAGGTCTGCTGTAATTGTCCGATTGCCCCTTGCAGGAGACTTGAGTCGATGGGAGCATTCTCTTGGCCTGATTCATCACCTCCGCGCCCCAACTTTTTGAGATGGGCGGTTACCTGGTTGGCGATGGTTTCGGTTTGCTCGCGTTTGTCTTTCCAGGCTTGATGGATTTGGGTGAGTACCTGATCAAATCCGGGCATGTTACGGCCCGCATGAGGGGGCCAGTAAGTGCCCGCAAAAAAGGGTTTTTTGTCGGGAGTCAGGAAGACACTCATCGGCCAACCACCACGGCCGGTCATGGCCTGGACGGCGTTCATATAGACTTGATCCAAATCGGGTCGTTCTTCTCGGTCGACCTTGATGCAAACGAACCATTGATTCATCAAATCGGCAATGCCCTCGTTTTCAAAGCTTTCGTGCTCCATCACATGGCACCAGTGGCAGGCCGAATATCCAATGGAAAGAAATACCGGCTTGTTTTCCTTGTGAGCACGGGCAAATGCTTCGGGTCCCCAAGGATACCAGTCCACTGGATTGTCTTTGTGTTGCAGCAGATAGGGGCTCGATTCTTGAGCCAGTCGATTGGGCATGATGGGATGAGGGTTGTGGTTGAGGAGGTATGGGAATGGATAGTTTGAACGTTCGGATTTGCTCAATTTCAATATAGATGCTAGCAGCCTTCACAAAGTCGGTCAATTTACATCAAGGACCACCCGCTGTCGCCTTTCAGAGCCAGGAAATAATGCAATGAAGGTCTATCTTACAGTAAGGCTATTCGTCCTATTTTCTCTCTTTCTTCTAATAAGCAACTGATTATTGCTTGTAGGGCTCGAATAGCCACGACTAGAGGATTTCGCTACTACGTGGCTATGGTGTTATAACTCAAATCAAATCTGCGTACCGTTCACCCGCAAAAATGCTAGCGAACACGTTGCATTGACTCCTGGCGAGCGATTGACTAGGGTTCTGCGGATTTTCTCCCTCACGTATCGCTAGAGTGTTCTTATGAAGCCCCCACTGCCAACGGAAAAAGTCTCAGCGAATTCTTGCGACGACTCTCCCGACCAATCTCATGGTGAGTCCCGGCCATGGGAGGGGAGTATGGACCTGACGCTCGCATCCCGAGTGAGCGGAAGCGTTCGAGGTGGGTTGCCGCTACGCATGAAGGTGTTGTATATCACCACTCTGAATCGTACCGGAGGCTGGCTGGCCGAGGCGTTCGCTGCGGATAGCGCTTCCAAGATGGTCTTGCAAGAAGTGGTAGGTAGTACGGCCGGTCTGTCCCGTTTGCGTGATGAAGTATTTGATGTCGTGCTTGTCAGTCATGAACCGGATGTGTTGAATGCGCTCGATCTCATTGAGGGTATGCGTGCTGGTGGTAACGAAGAACCGATGATCGTATTGGGGACTGCACCCGCCCAATCGATCGATGCTCTTTGTTATGAAGTGGGAGCCGATGACTATTGTTGTGTCGCAGAAACAACCGTTCGCGGTCTGCTGTGGAAATTTGCCCGCGCCATTGGACGTCATCAATTGGTCCGCGAAAATCGGCGACTCCTTCAAGCTGAGCGGCAACGGCTACAGCAGGAACATCATGAAGCCGAGCGATTGTTGGAACAGCAACGGGTTTTGATTGCCGATTTGGATGTGTTGCATGAGGATGTATCACCCCATCAAGATGACGTGGGACCTTCCACGCCCGTAGGTACGTCATTGGCAGGCCTGACCTCATCGGAAAAATCGTCAACTCTGCTGGAATTGCCCGAACCGTTGATAAACCATTATCGCGATTTACTGCGTACGTACGTGATCATGGGCGCGGGCAACCTGAGTGATGAAATGGCTAGTTTGGCCCGGTTGCTGGCCACTTCTGGCATTTCGGCACAGCGCACGATGCAGTTACATGTGCAGGTGCTCGAAGAACTCGTACGTGGCCTTGGGAACCGTAGTGCACGACACGTGATGAGTCGGGCCGACCTGTTGGTGTTGGAAGTGATGGGCCATTTGGCAGACAGCTATCGGCAACGCTACCATGAGCGGCGCTGGCCGCTGCGGCAATTGCGATTGCCCGGTTTTGAAGATTCTCATGAGACGGGATGGGTCGTAGGTGAAGTTGCCGCAGACAATGCCGGCTCCTTCCCTGCCAACACCAACGACAACATTCAAGGTCGGGAAGAGGACGGTCCCAGGGATACGGCGAATCAGTCTCATGGGGACTGTGAGCTTTCCAACAGGATGGCCGCATGAGCGATATTACGACAACGGTAGACGAACTTCGTGAGGAGATTCGCCAGTTTGTCGATGCGCGCGATTGGCACCAATTTCACTCACCCAAAAATGTTTCGATGGCGTTGGCCATCGAAGCGGCCGAATTGATGGAACACTTTCAGTGGATCGACGTGCCAGCGTCACGCCAATTAGACCAGGATCAAATTGCTGCGGTGGGTGAGGAATTGGCGGACGTTTTCTGTTATACACTTGCCATGGCCAACGAGTTGGGCATCGATTTAACCGAGACAATGCGTGCTAAGATGGTCAAAAATATTGCCAAATACCCAGCGGACCAGTGCCGTGGACGGTTTGAAGCCCCGTAGGTGTTCACAATAAAATGCGTATAGCCCTGGTGGGAGCCAGCGTGCGTAGTGCTGCCCAGTCGGCCCTGCGTGCCGGTTATCAGCCTGTAGGAGCCGATCTGTTTGCCGATTCGGACTTGGAGGGTAAGAATCGGTTGGTGCGAATTACCGATTATCCCGCCGGCTTGGCTTCTTGGCTTGCCCAGACTCCATGCGCTGGCTGGATTTATACGGGCGGGCTCGAAAATTACCCCAACCAGGTTGCTGCGATGGCCGCTGAGTGTCCCTTGTTGGGATGTGGGGACAACGTTTTGCAAGCAGTTCGCTCTCCCCAAAGGCTAGCTGCAGCCTTGGAGGGAGCCGGCTTGCGGTTCCCTGAAACGGTCGTATATGCCGACGTCCTTTCCTCCAAAGCCAACCCCTGTTCATTGCAGATGGCACCGGGGCGTTGGCTGCAAAAGACGTACCGGGGTAGCGGCGGTAGTGGTGTGAGTTCGCTGGCATTGGCAGGAGTGCAGCTTGAGGCCGATGGACCGATGGAAGATTCCTATGTGCAGCAGTACATCGAAGGACGGTCCTGTTCCGCCCTCTATGTGGCCGCCGCAGACCGGTTGGAACTGCTAGGTATCACCGGGCAACTGGTGGGTGAATTGTGGACAGGGGCCGCTCCCTATCAGTACTGTGGATCGATTGGACCTTGGCCGGGCTTGCCAGCAGGTGTGAACGAAGAAGTCGAAAGGATCGGCGCTGTGCTGGTCAAAGCATTTGGATTGGTGGGATTGTTTGGAGTTGATCTGATCATCGCTGGCAGTCAAGTTTGGACTTTGGAAGTGAATCCACGCTATACGGCCTCGGTCGAAATACTGGAGCGGGCATCCGGTTTGCAGGCAATGGGCCAGCACGTCCGTGCCTGCCAACAACATCGGGACCAACAGGCAGAGGCGAATAGGTCGGCTAGTTCATTTCAATCGGCCAGCACCAGTCCCTATCACGGCAAGGTGATTCTATTTGCCCGGCAGGATGTGACCATCCAGCAGGAATTCACGCAGTGGGCGCTGGGTACAAAGTCTCAGGAAGGGTTTCCACAATTGGCCGATATTCCCAGGTCAGGCACGGCGATCCGGGAGCGACAACCTGTGTTGACACTGTTCGCTGCAGGTGAATCGATCGATGAAGTCGAAGGAGGCCTACGCCAGCTAGTGACCGGTGTGGAGCAGAATCTCTATAAGAGGATATAAGAACCTGTCCCATTACCGGCCAAAGTAGTATAGGTTTACAGTTCAATATTAACTTCCATGTTCAGGTATGTGCATATTGGAGTCCAGAATCAATCTCGCAAAGACGCAAAGATCGCTAAGGAACCTACTGCACGGAAGTACGTAATATTGTTCGTCTAAATCTTTGCGTCTTTGCGAGAGTTCTTTCTTGCTCTTGCGAACTTAGGCTATTTAACCGAAGTTTTTTTGAACCATTCTTGAAGTTTTCAGCCTGCTGATGACTATGGGAAAAGCACTAAGACGTTAGGGAAAATTTCTATGCGAATTGCCGTCATCAGTGATACTCACGGACAAGTGCAGTCGACGCGGACTGCGATTCGGATGCTTGAGAGCCTTGAAGTCGAGAGAGTGCTCCACTGTGGAGATATTGGATCGGTAGAAGTGGTCGAGATGTTTGCACCTTGGCCGACAGATTTTGTGCTCGGCAACACCGATTGGGATCAGGCCAGTTTGGCGGGTGCGATTAAAGCCACGGGCAATACGTTTCACGGTAAGGTGGGTGAGCTGGAAATTGAGGGTCGGCAGATCATTCTGCTGCACAGCGATGATCAACAAAAATTCACCGAGGTGCTTGAGAGTAGCAGTTGGGACTTAGTCTGCTACGGGCATACCCACCAGGCGAAAATCGACCAGCGCGGTTCCATGTGCGTACTAAATCCAGGCGCCATCCATCGCGCCTATCCGCCATCGTTCGCTATCGTAGAATTACCATCAATGGAAGCTACGATTGTCTCATTGTAGAGCAATGGTCCTTGTTTTTCCTTTCAACTGTCAACTCTCAACCCATTCAACCTGCCAATCGGTTGATACGTTGGCGTGTTGGTGCGGCGACCGCTTTTGTCTCATACCGATACTGCATCACATAAGCATCCTCGGGAGAGTCTTCGTAGTAGGATCGCAAGACTGATATGGCTCGGAACCCGTTCGCTTTGAAAAAAAGTTGAGCGACCAAATTGGTTTCACGTACTTCCAGTGTGATCCGCGTTCGCCGCTGGCTGGAAAGTTTGCTGACCAACTTGTCAATCATTTGCTGACCTACGCTCTGATGGCGTACCTGGTCAGATACGGAAAAATTAAGAATGTGAAGTCGCGACTTATGCAATTCATAAATCATGAAACCCACGACCTTGTCGCCATGTTCGGCAATCATGCCGATGCAATTGCGTTGTCGCAGGCAGCGAATGAAGTCCTCTTCGAGCCAGGGGAATTCAAAGCTGGTTTGTTCGATATCAAGAACTTCGCTCATGTCACGACGAATCATCCAGCGGATATGGACACGTAGCTTTTGTTTAGAATCGGCATTCATATGCACGGCCTCCTTCCATGTCGGCCTGGTAAATCGTTGCGACTCGTGTCCGGCAGAAGCATCCTTGCGACAGTCGCTCGGTGCCGGTTTCAACGAGTCTTGCTTGCTTTTAATATCCAGCGTGTCTTCACTGGCGGCAATCGCACCATGCGAATTCCCTCCTGCTGCAACACCACAGGAGTGAACCGGCTTCGCTGAAAACAGATCGACAGGCCAAATCAAAGCCCGGCCATAGTCAATCCATCCGTTGAGACGGGTAAACCATCCTTCACGGATTCGTTCGAACCAATTTATCCTGTAAGTTAACGCTTCCTTGCTTGATTTGCGAACATCCTGTCGCACGGTCCTTGCTGGCATATTCACCAGTCCACTACCTCATGCTGTGGGAATTCATCTCCATGACAATCGCATGAAAAAATACCAAAAGAGAGCCTCTCTGCCAAGCGAGAATTGCACCACCCCCAAAGAAGCTACGGATGACCATGAAAACCGGTATTAATGCCTATCCGGAAGGTCGTAATTAGGAGAAACACGGATGCTTGGAAATGGTGTCAGGGGTTAAATAAATTGGTTTTACCGCTATTTTCGATTAGTTGCCCAGTGCGAGTGACGAATCTTCTGACTGCCTTGCCAACAATGGCCATGCAGCATGGTGTATGTCGTAGGCTTTGGCATATCTGCAAAATCACCAAAGATCACTACACCCCCCTGTTTGCCAAGGCCTCTCGGTCGCTTGCATTTTTCCCCTTATGACAGACAGTAAAAATAGCTTGTCCTTGGAAAAGCCATGTTCCCATGGGGATTGGATTCTTTGGTCAACCCTTGCAGCGATTGTTTTGAGCTGTGCGGTCGCCCTGTCGCTCAACCTGGTAGATCCTGATTTATGGGGTCATGTCCGCTATGGACAAGACTGGCTCGCAGAAGGTCAATTGGCCCGTTCTGCATCTCATACCTTTACTGCGGTTGGACATCCGTGGATCAACCATGAAAATCTGGCCGAGTTGACCTTTGCGGAAGGTTACCGCTTGCTCGGAACGCACGGCTTGCTGGTAGCTAAGTGTTTGCTTGGATTGGGCATTTTGACAGCGATGGTTTGCACTGCGACACGTGCTGGAGTCCATCCGTTGCTAGCATGGGCTTGGATGTTATTGGTGGCGCGAAACCTAACTCCTTTTTTCATTATGCGTCCCCAGTTACTGAGCTTTTTATGGTGCGGGATCGTGTTAGTAGCTTTGGAGCGTGCCTTTGCGAGCTGGAGAGACAACGATCAGGTTGATTGGAGGTGGCTTGGGATTGTGCCTCTGGTGATGGTCGCTTGGGTGAATTCTCATGGCGGATTTGTCGCCGGCTTGTGTATTGTCGGATTCACCTTGGCAGGACGAATGGTGGAACTGGTCTTGCGCCGTGGCCGTTCGAGTTGGCCTACGGCACTGTTGCTGGCTCTGGTAGGTTTGGCTTGTCTGGCTGCAACGTTGGTGAATCCCTATGGACTTCAACTCCATGGTTGGTTGCTCCATGCATTGAGCCAGCCACGTCCCGAAATTATCGAATGGGGAGCCCCCCATCCGGGCGATCCTGTATTCTGGCCATTCGTGTCGTTGGCCTTTCTGGCACTGGTGAGTCTGGTCGCCACCCAACGCCGTCGCGATTGGGTGCAAATCGTAGTGCTTTCGATCGTAGCATGGCAAGCATCACTGCACTTGCGTCACATTTCATTTTTTGCCCTGTTGTGCGGTTTTTGGCTGCCGGTGTCTCTGCAGTCGGCTATCGCGCGACTCCGCCCAAGTCCGAGTACTCACCTCACGGGTATGACCATGCCAGTCTGGTTGCGTGGGGCTGTCGGTCTGTTGCTGGTTGGTACGATCGGGTTGCAGAGTTATACCCTTGTGACACGACTGACCCAGTTTCCAGTGCCGCGCGATAGTTACCCGGTGGATGCGGTACAGTTCATGGCCGACCATGAGCTTGATGGCAAATTGGTCGTCTGTTTCAACTGGGCTCAATACATGATTGCTGCATTTGCACCCGAAGTAACCGTGGCTTTCGATGGACGATTTCGTACCTGTTATCCGCAGGAAGTCGTCGATATGCACTTTGATTTTCTACTGGGCCCCATGCAAGGCCAGCGCTGGCGCAGTGAGCGCTCGGGACCTGTGGATGGTACGCGGGTGCTGTCTTTTGAAAACCCTGATTTGGTGCTGGTGGATCGGCATTACCAGCATGCGATTAACATCATGAAGTCTGTGTCCCAAGCCGAAAGGCCCGAGTGGGTATTGCTTTATTGCGATGGTACGGCAGAGCTGTGGGGTCGTCACCAGCGTTACAATCTGGCGGAAAGTCCTCACTATATTCCTCCATCAACACGCGTACTAAATCCACAGCCCAAGGCTGGTGCACTCATGTGGCCAGCATTGCCGACAAAAAAAATGTCCACGCTTCTGGCTCAAGCGCCCTCTCAACAGGATTGAACTCATGACTACCAATAGCAGCTTGCCTACCACCAGTCCAATGCCAGTTGTTCCCGCGCCAAGTCCTTCGTCCAATCTCCCGTCCCATGAGGAAGATGGCTATTTGGAGCGATTGGTCATTTCGTTGGAAATTGCCAAATTGGCAACAGAGGTTGCAGGACAAGTTGGAAGTGATACGATTGCGGACGACCTGTCCGCCACGCAGTCAGCGCTCGCACTCACGGTCATCATTCCCGTCTACAACGAACAAGCGACGATTCGTGAAATCATTGCCCGTGTTCGTGAGGTGGGAGTGCATCAAGAAATAATTATTGTTGATGACTACAGTGTCGACGGTACTCGACAGATCTTGATGGAGATGGCCGATGAGCCCGACATTCGTGTATTGCTCCATGGTTACAATCGGGGTAAAGGGGCCGCTTTGCGGACGGCATTCCAACACGCCCAAGGAGAGGTGGTGCTGATTCAAGATGCGGATTTGGAATACGATCCGGCCGATTATCCCAAATTACTGGCTCCTCTAGAGCGTGGCGAAGCCGATGTCGTGTACGGCTCTCGTTTTTTGGCCAATGCCAGACAGGATACGTCCCGTTTACACCGTATGGGAAACTGGCTGCTGACCAAAGCCTCCAATCTCACCACAGGTCAACATCTCACGGACATGGAAACCTGTTACAAGGTTTTTCGGCGACAGGTGATCGATCGGGTTGATTTAGAACAGGATCGATTCGGTTTCGAACCGGAATTGACCGCCAAGATATCGCGACTTGGCTACCGCATTCAAGAGGTGCCCATCCGCTATCAGAGTCGTTGTTATGATGAAGGCAAAAAAATAGGTGCCCTGGACGGTCTGCAAGCCCTGTGGTGCATTGCCCGCTATGGAAGCTGAATTGGTCACCCTTCCCCATTTGCGCTGCGAACCAAGGCGAGGTGTTCGCGGAGGAAATCGGCCAGATCACCTCGCTCGAGATCTTGTAGGGTGACAAATCGTAGTTTCACTTGATCCAGAGGTCCTTGGTCACCCACGAGAGCCATTTGAGCTCCCAGGTTTGCGATACGACCGGTAGCCAGTGCGCCACGTGGGCCATGTAGCATCAAGTCGACTCCAGCCAGTCGTTTGGTATGAACGGTTGCCCATGGCTCACGTTGCTCGCGTATTCGTATATGCACGACTTGCTGATTATTCCATAAGAGTTGCCCTTCGGGGCATACTTCACCGAGATGTTCCAGCAGCTCTTCCAATAATTCGGCCGGCCAGGCAGGCCGTTTTCCAGGGGGGAAACCTTTACGGGCCAGATGCCATTTTCGTCCCAGTACCTTCCATGGCATCACATCCTCGGGTTGCTGTTGGACCCGGTCGCTGTATTTTTGAAATCCGACGACTGCTTGCTCTAAAAAGGTGGCAAAGGCCGGGGTATCTAGCTCATCCCAATGGTGTGCCTCGATTTGAACTTCCTGCCAGGGGCCACGTAAATTTTTACATTTGACTCGTGGACGCCGTCCGTAGGCTTCGACCTCAGGCAAATCGTTCAAAGGTTTCAGTGCCAGGTCAGCCACCAATGTGTCACGTTGAAAGGTTTTTTTGGCCGTGCGGAATTTCAGTTTGATGAGCCACGGTTCACCGGTGAGTGCATGAAAGAACCAACCGTCCGTTTTGACGGTTCCCGATATTTCAACGATGCTGCGCGCGTTCCACTGAGTAGGACTGAATTGGCCCAACTCATGAATACGATCTTCCAGGTGCTCCAGAATGGTTCCGTCCCAACGACATGCTTCGCCGCTTCGGCTGATACGGTCGCGCGTATGCCAGCGGCGTCCATTCGCTTCCCACGGCATGGGCACATCTTGGCCCAGTTGTTCCATGGTCAAATCACCATGACGGTGCTCTGTGGCAGCAGCAAAATCGAACACTTTACGTTTGCTGACAGGACCTGCGGCAAGTACCGGCGCCAGAGCGACAGCGGTGTGTGAAGAAGTTTTCACCACATCTTCGGGCGTTCCTGCAGCCACGACTTGTCCTCCATCAGCGCCTGCTTCAGGGCCGATGTCGATGACCCAATCCGCCTGCTTGATCATGTCGAGATTATGCTCAATCACCACAACGGTGTTGCCCAGATCTACCAGACGATGCAATACGTCGAGCAATTTTACGATGTCGGAAAAATGCAATCCTGTGGTGGGTTCATCCAACAGGTACAATGTTTTTCCCGTATCGGGGCGGGCCAGTTCCGCAGCCAATTTGACTCGCTGTGCCTCTCCACCCGAGAGAGTCGCTGCGCTTTGGCCCAGGGCTACGTAATCGAGTCCTACGTCGCAGAGAGTTTGCAGGATGTGGCGGATTTTGGGAATGTTTTCGAATAGCCCGACCGCTTCGCCACAGGTGAGCTCCAATACGTCGGCGATCGAGTATCCCCGATAGCGGACTTCCAGGGTTTGTGGGTTGTAACGTTTGCCGTCACAGGTATCGCAGGGAACCCAGACGTCAGGCAAGAAATGCATTTCAATACACCGTTGTCCGGCTCCATCGCAAGCGTCACAGCGGCCTCCTGAAACATTGAAGCTGAAACGACGCGCCGTATAGCCGCGCAGCCGCGCATCGGGTAACTGAGCAAAGAGTTGCCGTATTAGCTCAAACAGACCACTGTAGGTAGCCGGGTTGGAGGTGGGGGTGTTGCCCAACGGTCGTTGGTCGACACGGATGACTTTATCGATGTGTTGGATTCCCTCGATTTTATCATGGGCTCCTGGCACCGTATGGGCCCGGTGTAAGGAGTGAGCCAACTGGTTGTATAGCACGCCATTGACGAGGGAACTTTTTCCACTGCCGCTCACACCGGTAACGGCAATCAACGTTGCCAGTGGAAAGTGAACATCGATGTTCCGAAGATTGTTATGTCGGGCACCGAGGACGGAGAGTTGTGAGTTGTGAGTTGGGAGGCGCGAGTTATTGGAATTCCCCCCCCCCAACTCGCGCCTATTATTCGGTACTCCGATGGCCTTTTTTCCTGACAAATAAGGTCCGGTGACACTTTTGCGGCGTTTCATCAGTTCATCGGGAGTTCCTCGAGCTACAATCTCTCCTCCCAGACGGCCTGCCGCCGGTCCAAAATCGAGCAGGCTATCGGCACTGGCGACAACGTCACGGTCGTGCTCCACCACCAGCAAAGTGTTGCCCAAGTCGCGGAGTTTATACAGGGCGGAGATGAGTCGCTTATTATCTCGAGGGTGTAAACCGATGGTCGGTTCATCAAGTACGTAGAGCACACCGCACAGTCCACTGCCTACTTGACTGGCCAGTCGTATTCGTTGCGATTCACCACCTGAGAGGGTGGGTGCCGAGCGGCCGACGGTGAGGTAATCCAATCCGACCTCGATGAGGAAGGTTAATCGATTGCCGATTTCCTGGACCAGCTCGCCGGCAACTTTTCGCTGAGGGGCAGTCAAGTTCCACTGTTGGACACATTTTAACAGAGGGTCCAGTGGTAACTGGCACAGTTCATGGATCGTATGACCATGGAAACGCATGGCTGAAGCATCGTCACGCAATCGGCTGCCACCGCATTCACTACACTCAATCTCGTCCACCAAATGCTCCAACCGGCTCCGTAGTCGGGGAGAAACCCGAGAGGCAGCCTCCAGTGCCGGATAAAGGCCCTTATACTGAAAACGGAAAGAGTAAGGGTTGCCGCCAGATTTCCCTTTCTCCTTCCCTTTACTCGCGCCCCGCGCCCCGCGCCTCGCGCCTACCTCAATCCATTGATCGCCAAACCCATACAAAACTTGTCGCCGTCTGCGTGGTGACAGACGGTTGTAGGGAACGTCTGTGGGGAGGTCCGTCTGTTCGGAGAGCGCACGGAGCATGGCGGCAAACATGGGTTGTTTTACCGATGGCCAGAGGTGAACGGCTCCCTCGCCTAAGCTGAGTTGCATGTCGCGAAAAAGGGAGGAAGGGTTGGCTCCCAGTTCGGTGCCCAGACCTTCGCAAGCAGGGCACCAGCCCAGAGTGCTGTTGAATGAAAAGTGATGGGGTGAGAGAGATTCGAAACTGCGTCCGCAATCGCCACAAACCAGGTGCTGACTGTGTATCTTGACTTCCCAAAGTGGTTCTGCACGTTCGTCATCGACCCAGGCAGTGTGCATCACACCGCGTCCCAACGACAAGGCGCTCTCGATACTGTCCGCCAGCCGAGCTCGATTAGTTGGTCGGATCGTGGCTCTGTCTACCAGAATTTCCACCTGGTGCTTTTGACGACGATCCACTGCAGGCATCGAATCCAGCTGGTAAGTAACCCCATCGAGTCGTGCCCGTACGTAACCGGCAGTGCGAAAAGATTGCCATAAGTCCTCGTAGGAACTGCCAGAGGTTAACTCGACTGGAGCCAGTAGATAGAGGCGGGTTCCTGTCGGTTCACGCATCAAGGTGTCGATAATTTCATCGGCCGATTGCGTGCCAATCGGCGTATCACATTCGGGGCAATGCATTTGCCCCAGACGCGAGAATAAAATACGGAAGTAATCGTAGATTTCGGTTACCGTACCGACGGTGGATCGAGGTGTGTGGCCGCCAGTGCGCTGTTCAATGGCAATGGCAGGCGAAAGGCCTTCAATATGTTCGACCAGGGGCTTTTGCATTTGCCCGATGAATTGTCGTGCATAGGAACTCAGGCTTTCTACGTAGCGACGCTGCCCTTCTGCGTAAATGGTATCGGTGGCCAGGGAGCTTTTGCCCGAGCCACTGACTCCACAGCATACGGTCATCTGATCACGAGGGATTTTCGCGTCAACGTGACGCAAATTATGTTGTCGGGCCCCTCGTACGATAATGTGAGTTGCCTGTGTGACCTGTCGGCGGGCGCGCTGTTTGAGCGGGGGAGTGGGATCCTGACTGGTAAGATTTAAGCAGGACGCAAGTGCGACCGCTGTGTGGGATGGTCGTGTCGCGAGGGATTCGGATTGCGGAGGCGTATCACTGGCAGCCTGTACCCCGGTCGTTTGTTTAACAATTTCTTCAGGAGTACCGCTGGCGACCAGGTAGCCTCCTTCTTTGCCCCCCTCTGGGCCGATGTCGATCACCCAATCGGCTGTTTTAATGACATCCAAGTTGTGTTCGATGACCAGTACGGTGTTGCCCGCATCGACAAAATTGTGGAGCACCTCTAACAACAGTTCGATATCGGCAAAATGGAGCCCCGTGGTCGGCTCGTCCAGCAAATAGAGTGTGCGACCCGTCGATTTTTTGACCAGCTCACGGGCCAGTTTGATGCGCTGAGCTTCTCCACCGGAGAGTGTGGGTGACGGTTGCCCCAGCTTCATGTAATCGAGGCCAACTGCATGCAGTGTGGCCAGTTTATGTTGGATGGATGGAATATTTTCAAAATGTTCCAGTGCTTGCTGAATATCCATTTCCAGGACTTCGGCAATCGATTTGTGCTTGAAGCGAACTTGCAGAGTCTCGTGATTAAAACGGTGACCCTGACAAACAGGGCAAGTGATCCAGACGTCTGCCAGAAAATCCATTTCCAGTTTATTCGACCCATTTCCAGAGCAGGATTCACAGCGTCCCCCGACCACATTG
>JBDOMT010000318.1:23408-29240 GCA_039831705.1 Pirellulales bacterium
GATTCAGGCAGTTGCGAGTAAAGATTGCGAATGTCGTCGAGTACCTTGATGTAAGTGGCCGGATTACTGCGCGGAGTACGCCCGATCGGGGACTGGTCGATGGCGATCATCCGGTCGAGTTGCTCGATTCCCTCGATGCGGTCATGGTCACCTGGCGACCCCTTGCCGCCATTCAAGTCGCGGCGTAACGCTTCGACCAGGATCCCGTTAATCAGCGAACTTTTTCCAGAGCCACTCACGCCTGTGACACAAACAAACGTACCTAGTGGAATGTCCACGTCGATATTTTTGAGATTGTTATGTCGAGCGCCAAGAATTGAGAGTTGCGAGGTGCGAGTTGCGAGGCTCGAGTTGTTGGAATCTTTTTCCTCGAACTCGTGCCTAATGACTCGCACCTCGCGCCGCTTTTTAGGTATTTCTATTTTTCGTTTGCCGCTCAGGTATGCGCCGGTGACACTTTTTCGCTTGTGCGCGATTTCTGTGGCGGTGCCGATGGCTACCACTTCGCCACCACGGACTCCAGGTCCGGGGCCGAAATCGATGATTTGATCCGCGGCCCGCATCGTTTCTTCGTCGTGCTCAACGACCACGACTGTATTGCCCTGGTCACACAGTTGACGGATTGTGGTCAGCAGGCGTTGATTATCACGTGAGTGCAGACCAATGGAGGGTTCATCGAGAATGTAGAGCACACCTACCAGTCCACAGCCAATTTGTCCTGCCAGACGTATGCGCTGAGTTTCCCCGCCGGAGAGTGTGGGTGCCGTCCGGTCGAGTTGTAAATAGTCGAGTCCCACATTGATTAAAAAACCGAGCCGGCCACGAATTTCTTTCAGTACCTCAGACGCAATTTTCTGCTGGGTGTCGTCCAAAACTAATTCGCTGAAAAATGCCTGAGCTTCATTGATCGGTAACTGGCACAGTTGGGGCAAGGAGAGCTCTGCAGATTGCAAAGACTGCTGCGAGTGATCCGGCAAGTCGGATAATTGCGGCCCTTGGGCAAAGTTTGAATTCGCGCTGGTGAGGGTGACACTTTGTGCCTGCGGATTGAGTCGCAACCCTTGGCAGTCGGGGCAGCCAATGGTGTCCATGTAGCGTTCTAGTTTAGCAATTTGCGATTTACTTTTACTCTCGCGATACTTGTCCAGCAAACTCGGGATGATGCCATCGAAGGTGCCACCATGCTTTTGTGAATGCGCGCCTCCGCGCCAGGTATAAGTAATATGAGTGTCGCCTGCTCCCCAGAGCCACATCTTGCGCTGGGAATCCGTCAATTCTTCCCAAGACGTTTCCAATAAGGTCCCCTCATCCAGGTTCTGTATGCGTTCGATGGTATCGGCCACGCCCTTGTAGATGTGACGCTTCCAACGACTCAGATCCTTCCACTTGCCGAGCAGCTCAATGCAGCCCTGAGCCAGCGACCTGGAGGAATCGGTGACAAGTTTCTCAGGGTCGAAGCTGAACATTTGCCCCAGTCCATCGCACTCGTAACACATTCCTTGGGGACTGTTGAAACTGAATAACTGAGGCGACGGAGGGCTAAAGCTTAAGCCACACGGATTGCATGCGTAGTTGGCACTGAGCAAGATGTCACCGGCCCGAGGCCCTCTTTTACTTGAGAGCCGATTGCCGGTGATCCTTGGATGGTTGGAAAGTTCTTCCGACGAATGGTCATCCTTTTCCAAATCCACTGCAACGACCAGATTTCCATCACCGATTTTTAGAGCCAATTCCACGGCTTCGGTTAATCGGTTGCGTACGTTCTGACTCGCAACCAGGCGATCGACGATGACTTCGATGTCGTGTCGAGACTGCCGATCCAAAGATAATTCGTCTTCGAGTTGCACAACTTTACCATCGACTCGAGCACGAATAAAACCTTGCTTGCGCAAGTCGCTGAGCAAATCGTGGAATTGTCCTTTTTGTTGCCGAACCACAGGCGCAAGCATGGAAAAATTTGTTTTGACGGGCAGGTTCAGAATGCGTCCAATGATTTGTTCTTGAGATTGCGCCGTGATGGGCCGTTTGCACGTGGGGCAATGGCCTTGTCCTATACGCGCATAGAGGACCCGCAGGAAATCGTAGATTTCGGTGATGGTGCCCACGGTCGAACGAGGATTCTTGCCGGAGGATTTTTGTGCGATCGAGATCGACGGGCTTAGACCACTGATTCGATCCACGTCCGGTTTGGGCATTTGCCCTAAAAACTGCCTGGCGAAAGTAGAAAGACTTTCCACGTAGCGTCGTTGACCTTCTGCGTAGAGCGTGTCGAAAGCGAGCGAGCTTTTGCCCGATCCGGATACTCCGGTCAGGCAGATGAGCTGATTCCGGGGTAGAATCAGATCGATGTTGCGCAGGTTGTGCTCGCGGGCACCTTTGATGATGATATCGGAGGCGGGCATGGCAAGGTGGGGTACGAAGTGTAAAATTACTCCACCCTACCCTCTCTGGTGGGGAGTGGGTAGGGTGGGAAGCGAAATTAGGCGCAAGTGCTGTCAAACGTATCTTTTTGGGTTGACGCACAAATAAACCTTTGCCGTGCTAGTACTTATGGCTGCGGCTACCCAAAAAGCAAGGCTTGATCAGATACAATTTGGGAGGCGCGAGGCGCTAGTTATGTACTAGATACCAACCGCGCCTGAGGTCCTGGGAAATTGTGTGGCAATCTAGAGCTTTAAGTGTTCGTTCACGTTCCGGCTAAGTGATGATCTCTATCATGAATCAGTATCAATTGCTCGATTTTGGCGATGGGCGCAAGTTGGAGCGATTTGGCCCCTGGGTGCTGGATCGGCCTTGCCCTGCCGCGGTCGGAGTGTCGAAAGCTAATTTGTCCCAGTGGAATCAGGCAACTGCCCAATTTACGGGAGAGCGCACTACCGATGGAGTTTGGCTGCGACGTGACAAACGCTGGCAATCGGACGAAGTCGCCGTGGTGGTCCAAGAGGCATTGCCTAAGGCACTGACTTTTCACCTTGCTCCGCTCCCTTCGGGACAGGTGGGTCTGTTTCCCGAACAGCGCGCCAATTGGCAATGGATTATGGAGCAGACCGAAAGGGCTATCCACAGGGCGGGTCGGTCACTGAAGGGGGCGGGTCAGTCGCTGAAGGTCCTCAATTTGTTCGCCTATACGGGAGGTAGCACTATGGCGACTGCCTTGATGGGGGCGGAGGTAACGCATGTGGATGCGGCGAAAAGTGTGGTCTCCCGGGCACGAGAGAATGCCAAGGCATCGAGCAACCAGGAATTACAGATTCGCTGGATCGTGGAAGATGCCGTAAAATTTTGCCAGCGAGAAGTCCGTCGTGGCAATAAGTACGATGCCGTGATTCTCGATCCGCCCAGTTATGGTCACGGTCCCCAGGGACAGGCATGGTCGATTCAGCGCGGATTGCTGCCTCTGCTGAATCTTTGCGGACAATTGACCTCGGACTACCGCGCATTCGTGCTGGTTACCTGTCATACACCAAGTATTGGGCCGGCCGAATTGAATGCGTACCTGGCGGATGGTATCTTCGGCCATTGCGGCATGCCCGCCCGCACAGGAACATTGAACCTGGAATCGGCAGATGGACGCCAGTTACCCAGTGGCATCTATGCCCGCTGGCCCGGGTGAGGGGCCTGATGTTCACAGAGTTAAAGATAATTCGGCACAGTCCCATTTTCTCCCCAACCTTCATCTTTGATTGTATGATACTTTCTGACTTCTAACCCCGGACCTCTGAATCCTTTGATGATCACCAGCCGGCAAAATGTGCGAGTGAAAGAGGCGGCGAAGCTGCGCCTGCGGCGGCAGCGATCACGACAGGGGCGTTTTTTGATTGATGGAGCGCGAGAGCTGACTCGCGCGCTGGATCTAAGTTCGGCGGCCCGCATCGAAATCCACGAAGCCTTTGTCTGCGATCAGTTTTGCACACTGTCAGAAGCACGTTTGGTGGTGGAGCGATTGGAGCACGCAGGCATCGAGGTGGTTCAGGTCACACCGGCCGTGTTTGAGAAACTCTGTTTTGGACGCCGCGAGGATGGCGTGGTGGCGGTGGCGTCGGCGCAGCCCGTTCCACTGGACGATCTGCAACTGCCTCCATGCCCATTGGTTGGGGTCCTCGAAGGAATTGAAAAACCGGGCAATGTGGGGGCCATTTTGCGTAGCGCCGACGGTGCGGGACTTGATGGCGTGATCTTGGTTGATGAGCGCACCGATCGCTACAACCCGAGCACGATACGGGCCAGCCTGGGAACCGTATTTGCCCCCAACATCTGTTCCGCTACGATGGCGCAAACACACCAATGGCTCCATGCACGTAAGATTCCTTTGGTGGCTGCATGTCCAGACGCCGAACGACTTTACACCCAGGTCGATTACCGTGCGGGAGCAGCCATCGTGCTGGGTAGTGAAGCAGAGGGCCTCTCGCCGGAGTGGCAAGACTACCAAGTGTTAACCGTCAAGCTGCCCATGCAGGGGATTGCCGACAGCCTGAATGTGTCGGCGACCGCAGCGGTGCTGTTTTACGAGGCCAGGCGGCAGAGGCATGCATAGCGTTCAATCATCTTGAATTCTTTCTTCCCGCATCGATAAAATTCTTGTGGCTGCCAACGCACACCAGTAGACTGGGGTTTGCAAATAGACTGGGGATTCATCGATCGATACGATGAAATGCCACTGTCATAGGTCTTAAACCATTGAAAAATGTCAACAGGGCGGCTGAGAAGAGCAAACAAAGGGTCGTTGGCTCAGGGACTTGGGCCAATGCAGTGAGCGGTAAGGCCGAGCTAAAATTGGTTTCCCAATCGACAAAATCGCCGACATCGAAGAGATTGGTAAAGCCTCGTTGAAATATGAGTAAGTCGGCTCCATCGATGTCATCGTCTTGGTCAAAGTTGCCCGCAATCGTCGCCACAGCATCGAGTCTGACGTTATCGAAGTCAACTTCCAAATCTGAGTCAGGGAATGCAGGGCCGATTTGGTTAAGGTTTACCAGGCGGATGCCCAGAGTTTGTCCCAATTGAGGGTGTGCCGAACCGGTGGTTAAGGTGACGGTGCTCGTAAGGAACTCGCCGTCATTAATTGCCTCGAATAGGGAGTTGTTGTCCTGTGCAACAATCACGCCACCCGATGGCAGGTCTACGCCCGCGAGCAGGTCGACCCGATAGCCGGGTAATCCGCGGAGATCGAAAAAGGAGCCGCCTGTGGAGGTGGCGGAATCGATGTTACCAATTTCGACTGACAACATGTAGATCGTATTGGCCTGAAGTGTGTCACCCAGAGTGGCGACCATGCCATACTCACCCTGTCCATCGCTGCCTTGGAAGTTGAACGCAATCGCGACACGCTGCCCCTCCGCTGCACCGGCAGGAAAGTTGGCAAAGACACCCGGGTTGCCGATGGGATCGGGCTCGAATGGCGTGAGAGTACCGATGAAGTAGGTGCCGCCTGCACCGCCTCCGGTAATAACTCCTGGGTCGTAGAGGTCCCAGCCGTTGGGTGGACCGCAGGTGAACTCATTCACCGGTGTTTCACCAGAAATGTCTTCGAACCCCGAATTGGAAATGTTAATGAGAATAGCCCGGGTGGAAGAAATGTCCAGCCATAGAGGCGATGCGGCCATTAGTACGAGGAGTGTTAGTTTCTGTCGGCCCATCATGCAATAATACTCCAGCTGAAAACGACAAATTATTTTCTCCTACGGGGATCTAAAAACCCTCGTCTTCAGGCGATCACTTCAGTAGAACTAGGCTACGGAAGCGTACTTCGATACCGTGCAAAGCGGGCATAATAGCCGCGCAGCGGCGACATCGTTTAGCCGTGGGCGAGAGCCCACGGAATAGATACATTAC
>JBDOMT010000186.1:0-29103 GCA_039831705.1 Pirellulales bacterium
CGAAAAATTTACCCCCAGAGTCCAATCGGTATGTTGCCCTGGCAGGGACGACACATGGCCACCATTAGGCATTTGGCCTTCCAGCCCATTCCAACGGTAGAGGGCGACTGCATCGATGCGTGGCAGGGCTTGATTATTCGCTTGCAGCAACAGTTGCTGATCCGCTTCGAGGATCAGCTTCAATTCAATCAGGTCGGGCCGGTACTGTTCCGCCATTTCCACGACCTGCTCCCAATCGACATCGAGGCGTGTTTTGGTGGGGGGTGTCACAGGAGTCATCCGGTCGGGGGCGTAGGGTGGCAGACCCAAAATGTTGAGCAGGGCCGCCTCTCGCTGCAACACGTCTGCTTTCGCACTCACCAGGCTGGCGCGGAAATTGGCCAGCGCCAGACGCGCCTGAGCGACGTCACCACCGCTCGATATTCCCTTGTCCTCCTGGGCGGTGGTTAGGTCAAAGGCAAATTGCGATTGTTTCACTTGTTGCTGCCGCGCCCACAGATTGGTACGGGAAAAGACCAGCGCCCAATACGCTTGAATGACCCCGCGGACCATTTCCTGCATGCTTCCCTTGAATTGAAAGAAGGATCGCTGCGTGTCAATTTGCGCCAGAACGATAGGAGCCAGATTTGCTGCTCTACCGCCACCTTGTAATAAGGGTTGGGTGATCCTCAGATCCAAAGCATGACGTTCTTGGGGCGTTAATCGGAAGATGCCAGGCTGAAAACGATCCAAATTATCGCCCAACTGCATTGCGATTCGTCCGCCAGTGGTGGTCGTTTTGCCCAACTCAAAATTCAAAGAGTAGTTGTCGGTACGGGTGCCACCAATCAATGTCCGTGAGAAGGGGTCATTCGGATCTTCAGAAAACGCGATGGGTGCTTCCAGTCGATTCCAATTATTTCCCACGGTCACATCAGGATCAAACCGACCGCGTTGCAGGTCGATGGTGGTGCTGGTTGCCGGCACATCGTAGATGGTGCGGCCACTGGAAACTGCGGTGACGCCGCCCAGTACGCGGATCACCTCCGAATTGGTTAAGGAAATGCGGATGGCTTCGTCCAGCGAGAGATCACGCGGGGGTGCGTCAAGCCGAGGTTGGGATACCGTGGGGGGCTTGGGGAAATTGGGAATTGGCACACGCGGCAATTGGGTTGGGTGGGGTAGGGCCAAGTGCCGTTCTTCGGGCATGATGAATCGCCACGGTCGTCCCGCCAGGACCACATTACAGGGAGTGAGCAGGGCCAGGAGAAAAATGAGCAATTGCTTGCCGGAACTGCGCAGTGCGTGTTTCAGACCACGAAAGCAACATGCTCGAAGGGTCGTCTTTCCCTCATATTCATGACATAGTATCCTCATAACTTGATTTTCGGCCATTGGCAGTAGTTGTTGCAATCATTCGGCTTGTACCGATTCAACTTAACAGGTCTATCCTGTCAACTGTGCTCATTCGGTCGGTTCGTACGACTGTAACGATTGTAGGGCCTGTTGGTAGTCGGTGGTGTCGTCGATCACCCGCCCATCGCGTAGCACGATGGTCCTAAGGGCGTTTCGTGCCACTTCGGACTCGTGGGTGACCAGGATGACCGTGATGCCTTGTTCTTGATTGAGCTGGCGAAACATGTCGATCACCTCACGGCTGGTGCGGGTGTCGAGATTGCCCGTGGGCTCATCGGCCATCAGGATTGAGGGCCGATTGACCAGGGCACGGGCAATGGCCACACGCTGTTGTTGACCGCCGGAGAGTTGACTGGAGTGATGGTCGAGTCGGTCGCCCAGGCCGACCCGTTCCAGCATCTCGGTGGCCCGCTGATGGCGCTGGCGAGCCGACATGTGGTGGGAGTAGAGCAGTGGCAGTTCCACGTTCTCCAGGGCCGAAGTGCGGTTGAGTAGATTGAAATTTTGAAAAACAAAGCCGATTTGCCGGTTGCGGATATGGGCCCGCTCATCCCGTGACATGCTGACAATCTCTTCGCCATCCAGCAAGTAACTGCCACTGGTGGGTCGATCAAGGCACCCCAGGGTATTCATCAAGGTCGATTTGCCCGACCCGGAAGGCCCCACCAGGGCGATGTACTCACCGTGTTGGATCGTTAAACTGGTCGGCCGCAGCGCATGCACCTGCACTTCGCCCAGATCGTAGATCTTGGTAACTTCTTGCAACCGGATGAGCGCTGGAGCCTCTTGATCGGCGGAGGGTTGATTTTCTAAGGACATTTTTTGTAGGCGCTACTTACTAGGCGCTGGTTACAAGACGTGCGTCGATTCAAAAACTCGCGCCTCGTAACTCGCGCATCTTTACTCCAATACTTCCTTAATCAATTCTCCATGCACATCCGTCAGACGCATGTCGCGGCCACCGAAGCGAAAGGTTAAACGTTCGTGGTCGATGCCTAGCAGGTGCAACATGGTTGCATGCAGGTCGTGCAGGGGACGTTTGTTCTCAATGGCTTTGTAACCATATTCGTCGGTTGCTCCGGTGATCACACCGCCACTGATTCCTCCGCCTGCCATCCAAAGACTGAAGCCGAAGGGATTGTGGTCGCGGCCATTGGTTCCTTGAGCGAATGGAGTACGGCCAAATTCGCCCATCCATACCACCAGGGTATCCGCCAGCATGCCTCGATCCTTCAGGTCCGTGAGTAAGGCTCCAATTGGCTGATCGGTTGCCAGGGCGTTTTCTGCGTGTCCCTGACGGAGATTGTTGTGCTGGTCCCAGCGGTCGTGGCCACTTAGCTCGGGACAGGTGAGTTCGACAAAACGTACGCCCCGTTCCACCAACCTGCGCGCAATCAGACATTGGCGGCCAAACAGGGCGGTACCTTGGGTTTTGGCCTCCAGTCCATACATCGCATGCGTACGGGAGGTTTCGGTAGACAAATCGGTGAGTTCCGGAACCGCGATCTGCATGCGACAGGCCAGTTCATAGTTGGCAATGGCCGACTCCAGGGCATCGTTGGGACCACGTTGCCGCAGATGCTGTTGGTCGAGTTCCCGCATCAAGTCCAATTTGCCTTGTTGACGCTGCGCATTTTTCCCATGAGGCAAGAGGTTGGCTATCGGGTTTGGCCCTGGCTGAAAAAAACTGGCCTGACTGCTCGCCGGCAAGAAGCCGCTGTTGAAATTGTCCAGTCCTCCCGGTGGAATCAGACCACCGTTCAAAACCACAAAGGTGGGCAGATTGTGGCACTCATTGCCCAACCCATACCCGATCCAGGCCCCCATGCTGGGCCTGCCTTGCAGGCCACTGCCGGTGTGTAAAAAGTAGTTGGCGTTGGTATGTTCCGAAAAATTCGACGTCATGGAGCGGATGATCGCCATGTCGTCGACATGACGGGCTATATGCGGAAATAAATCGCTTACCGGCGTTCCACATTGGCCATAGGGGCGAAATCTCCATGGGCTCGCCAACGTGGTGCCATTGTTATTGAACTGAGTTGGCTCAATTTTCATTTTGAATGGTTGGCCATGTTCCCGAGCCAGCAATGGTTTGGGATCGAACGTGTCGACCTGCGAAGGCCCCCCATCCATGTATAGAAAGATGACACTTTTGGCCCGAGCCGGGAAATGCGCGGGCTGCGGGGCGAACGGGTCGCTACGGGCGCCACCCTCGGCCTGATTTCCCAACAGGGCCGACAACACCACCCCACCGAAACCGGCCGCACATTGTTGCAGCATGGCACGACGCGTGGGTGGCACCGGGGCGATTTGTTGGCAATGGAATGGAAGCATAGGTGTATCTTACTCTAAATAAATAAATTCTTTCACGTTAAACATCACCTGGCACAAGTCGGTCCAGATTGCCTCTTCGGTCAAATTCTCTCCCGAGTCGACATCTGCGGGAGGTGTTTTTTTTGTCAGAAAATGGTAGACGGCTGCCCGTTCCGGTGCTTGCGGGGGCCGCGACAAAGTTCGCAGGTAGAGTTGGTCGATGCGACGATTGAGGTCGGCATCACCTTGCAGCAACCGTTTGGCAAAGTTGCCCGCTTGTTGGGCGACGAATGGATCGTTCATCAAAATCAGAGCCTGTGCCGGTACATTGGATTGATTACGCCGTCCCATCGGCCGCACCGGTTGAGGTGTATCGAAAGCGAGCATCATGGGCGACAAAAAATTGCGCCGGACGGTCAGGTAGATGGTACGGCGCCCTGCCCCATCCAGGGGGCCTTGAATCTTGGGGCGTCCGCGGCCTTGCATCGATGGAGTTAAATGGATCGGTACACTGGGGCCATGAAGTTGCGGGGCAAGCTGTCCTGAAACGGTCAGAATCGCGTCGCGAATAGCCTCTGCTTCCAGCCGACGAAGAGTCCGATGATGGAACCATCGATTGGTTGGGTCGATTTTTATGGCCTGCGGTCTGGCTTGACTCGACATCCGGTACGTTCGGCTGAGCATGATGGTGCGGATCAACCGCTTGAGCGACCATTCCTCACGCACCAGCAGGGTGGCCAGATAGTCCAGTAATTCGGGGTGCGTGGGGGGTGTACCCAATACGCCAAAGTTGTCGACCGTCGACACGATGCCACGACCGAGTAAATGCTGCCATGCCCGGTTAGCCATGACTCGGGCGGGGAACGGGTTGGCCGGGTCGACCATTCGGCGTGCCAACTCCAGGCGACCACTTCCCTGGCTCGGGATTGGCTGTGAATCGCCGGCAATCGCGCTGAGTAGCTGCCGAGGAATCCTGGGCCCTGGTGTCTGCGGATTGCCTCGAATGAACAATCGTTGGTCTTCGTCCGTGCCATCCCAGATAGCAGGTGCAGTGGCCGATGCGGTGCGCAGTGATTGCAGTATTTGCTCCTGCTGCGTACGGGCATTGGTGAGGATCTGTTTGAGCGTCTGATCCGATTCGCCCGCCCAGAGTTGCGGACGTGTAGACACCCAGGTCGCCAGTTGTCGGTGGCTGGCACCGTCGGCCAGTTTGCCTTTTGCCAGTTGGCCCGTAGCCAGTTGGCCCGTAGCCAGTTGGCCCAGTGCCTCACGTAGCAGGACTGCGTAATGCCGGGACAATTCGGGGAGAGGTGTGCTGGAAGCTGCGGCCGGTTTTGGGATTGCGGCAATGTGGGTGTTCAGCGCGGGCGGCAGATGCGGAGGCAAGGTGTCGCCTTGCACAACCATGGCCAGCTGCAGAGGATCGTCTTCATGCGGGCTGAATTCGACATGGGCACCATGCGTCTGATAGGGAGTCAGATCGTGCTCCACCCAGCGCCATGTTGTGAGACTTGGTACAACTTTCAGCAGACTGCCGTGCAATGGACCATGAATGAGCCGGTGGGAATCGACCACCGCATGAATCTGCGCTCCGCCGCGCAGCAAATAATAGAGCTTGCCGGTGGTCAGCTCCACAGTGGGTGTGCGCAAAGTTCGTCCGGTCCTGTCAGACCAACGAGACAATGCACCCGGATCGCGCACGGTGCCTGGAGCGAGCGTCAATTGAGCCAAGCGAGGATGCAGTTGGGCTCGACCGAAACTCACGATCTCGGCGATCGGTGCATCGACAGAAGTTCCTGCCAGCACCTCGCCTCGGCGGACGGGTCCTTCTCCGAAGGCAGGTCCATCGACCATCCAAGGTGTTTGGTCGTCGTCATAATTGGCCACAACTTCGTACGCGTCCCACAACGAGTCTCCTGGATGTCCCTTTTGGGCCGCTGAGTCATCGGACTTCGTCCGCGAACGCTCTATTGCAGTTGCCGGGTTGCCTACTGCGGCCAGGCCCAATTCGTGAAGCGGATGCTGCCGATCGTCCGCCGCCAGCGCCAGTTCGATTCCCCACTGACGCAGTGTTTCAACCGGCAAGTCTGCCTGAGTCGCCAGTTTGTGCAGTAACGGTTGCTCCGATCCTTGCTTGACCCATTGGCTGGCAGCACGCAGTAACTTATCGAGTGGTTCAATTTGGGCGGTGCAGCGTGCAGCGATTTGTGTGGCGATGTGGCGTCCTGTTTCGCGCCGCAATTGGTCAAAATTTTGAGCGACTCGAGAGTTCTGTTCATGAGATTCAAAGCGTACCTGTCGATAAGAGGAACTTTGCAGGTAGCCGGCCAGTGCGTAATAGTCGCGTTGCGAAATGGCGTCGAATTTGTGGTTATGGCAGCGGGCACAGGATACGGTCAAGCCCAGGAATGCTTTGCTGAACACGTCGAGGGCGTTGTCCAACCGGTCCGTTTCGTCCTGGAGTATGTCGACGGGAGAATGAACCCACTCCCCTAAGTACCAGAAGCCGGTTGCCAGTACCGATTCGTTGAAGCCGCTGAGAGGATGGTGTCGTGGATGTTCCAGTAAATCTCCCGCGATGTGTTCGATAACCAATTGGTCGTATGGGATGTCGGCATTGAAAGCACGGATCATGTAATCGCGCTACTGCCAGGCGTTGGGTACGTCAAAATCAAACTCGTGTCCTCGCGTTTCCGCATAGCGCATCAAATCGAGCCAATGGCGGGCCCATCGTTCGCCAAACTGAGGCCGCTCCAGCAGACGGTCGATCAGTTGGGCCCAAGCGGAGGCAGAAGGATTGGCGACAAATGCTTCCACCTGTTTCGGTGTTGGCGGCAAGCCGATCAGGTCGAAAAAGGCGCGGCGAACCAGGGTGTACGGATTGGCGTCTGCCGCCGGATGCAAGTCGTGCGCTTCCAGCTTGGCCAAAATAAAGTGGTCGATTGAGTTGCGCGGCCAGGAGGCGTTTTCTACCGGGGGAGGTTGCGCGTTGGTAACTGGTTGCCAGGCCCAGTGGGCTGCCTGACGCTGTTGTGGGTCGAATGAGTTTCCTTCTGTCGACACCTCGATCGCTTCGTCCTTCGGCCAAGGTGCGCCACGGGCGACCCACTCCACAAGTGTCTCAATTGCTAGAGGTGACAATTGAGATTTTGGCGGCATTTGATAAAGATCACCATATCGAATCGCGTCGATTATCAGGCTCTGCTCTGGTTTTCCTGGTACGATAGCCGCGCCAGTGTCGCCACCAGTCAATAGGGTGCCGCGTGAATCGAGTCGCAGGCTTCCTGCCAGTTTCTTGGCTTGTGCGCTGTGACAAGCATAGCAATGCTCAGCGAGTAACGGTCGGACTCGACGTTCAAAAAATTCCAGATCATCGGCAGAGAAATCTTGCGTGACGTCTGAGCTCATGGCACGCTCAGTGATAGGTAGGAGCCAGGCTGCAAGAACCCATGCCGAGCAAATAGCAACGTGCAAACGCATCAAATTTCTCTGGGCTTGGGAGACATAGACGCCTTCAGCCTATGATAATTACTGGGGAGACACGATGCTAGGGTGCGATCAGCCGCAACGCGTTAGCGTCTGGTTTATTGACCAACGCCGATAGGGACGGAACCGTGGGCTAACGCCCTGCGGCTGATGAACTAACGGCGTAGAGAATCAATAGGCCGGCTTATTTTTTTCTGGCCGCAACAACGCGTCGGGTCAGCTCATCGGCGATCACTCCCAATAAAATCACTCCACCGATGATGGCGAATTCGACATTTTGGTAGTTCGGGTGCACCAGATTGATGGAGTTACTGAGCACTACCATCACTGCCGCACCAATCACCACCCCCAGAATATTTCCTTCGCCACCCCGTAGCGAACAGCCTCCCAACACGGCTGCTGCAATGGCATACAATTCGTAAAAATTTCCAAAATCACTCGGTTGAGCTGCATTGATATCCAGGACAAACAGCATGCCTCCCAGGCCGGCCAGTGCGGAGCAGAGCATATACGCAACCAACACCATGCGATCGGTGTTGATGCCGCTGTAGCGGGCCGCTTCGATGTTGCTGCCCAAGGCCAACAAATAACGACCGTAAATGGTCCGGTTGAGAAACAGCGCGGCCAGCAGGGCGATCACGAGCATGGTCAGAGTGGTGGCGGGCAGATGAAATAAATCTGGACTATTTCCAAATAGGGGTATACGCCCTGTGGCCAAGCTGCGCAACCCTTTGAATTCCAAGCCAAAGCCTTGGGATTGATCACCGGTGAGGCCTCTTGCCAGGCCTCGATACAAAAGCAGTCCGCACAAGGTCACCAGGAATGGTTGCAATCGGAGTTTGGTGATCAGCAGGCCGTGGATAGCTCCCAAGGTGATGGAGATGGCCAGTACGGTGGTCACCGCCGCGGCAACCGACCAGCCTTGTGCCGTGAGCAAGTAGGGTAACAACACTCCCACCAGACAGACCAGAGAACCGATCGATAAGTCGATGCCCCCAGTGACAATAACCATTGCTGCACCGATGCTGAGCACGGCAAACAGCGAAGTGCGATGGAAGAGATTTTCGAGATTGCCCGGCAGTAAAAAACGATCACTGCGTATGGCCGTGTAGAGACAGATGATGGCCAACAGAGAAAAAATCCCCATCACCTTCGTCCCAGTAGGAGCCAACCAATTTTGAATTGACCAGCGATGGGTAGTGTCGTTGTCTGTGGGTGGGGACATGCGTTTTATTTTCTTGAGAAAACTATCGGTTTTGCAGGAGAATCATTTAAGTATATAGACTACTGACTGATCCGAGATTTTGCACTTTTCAGTAAACTATTTCAACGATAATCACTGGACAAAGAGTGGTGCGAGAAATTTTGAACACTCCAATATAACCCAGGAGTCACAAAAACCCTCCGATTGCAACAACAAGACCACGAAGGACACGAAGAGCACGAAGTAAAAAGAAGGATTACCACTTTGCTATACATTGAAAAATAAGAATCGTTTGACTACTCAACAAGACGTGAAAAGTTACTGTTCGTACCTGCTCTTCGTGCTCTTCGTGTCCTTCGTGGTGATTATTCGTTGGTAGAAAGTTGTTAGGGGGTATGTGCAGCCAAGATAGCGTTGACTTACAATTGTACCGTCCAATTTGCCAGTATGAAAAAATGCAAAAGTCGATCTTAGCGGTGCTGGTGATTAGTTGATTGTCGGTATTTCTCTGGTGGCCAACTGAAGGATCGCCTGCTCGCTCAATTCTTCGCGTTCTAATTGACCTGTCAGGCGGCCTTCGTGCATGGTCAGTACGCGGTCGGACAGACTGAGTAGTTCTTCCATGTCACTGGATACAAACAAGATACCCACCCCCTGGGCGGCCAGTTGGTGCATGTGCTGGTAAATTTCATGTTTGGCACCTATGTCAATGCCACGGGTGGGCTCATCCAATAGCAGTACGGTGGGGTGCATAGCCAGCCACTTTCCCAGCACTACTTTTTGCTGATTGCCTCCGGACAAGGTTTGGACCCGTTGCCGATCACTGGCTGTGCAAATTTGCAGTAGACGTGTCATTTCCTCTGAGATTTGAGCTTCTGCGGAAAAATTGAGCAGGCCCCAATGCTGTTTTCGACATAAGCTGGCCAGTGACAGGTTTTGTTTCACATTCATGGCGAGTACCAACCCAGCGCGGCGGCGATCTTCCGGTACCAGCATGATGCCTGCATTAATTGCTTCCTGCGCACTGCGGGGTGGCCGTTCTAATATTCCCCGTGCCAAAGAGCCGCCAGTTGCGGGAGTGATGCCAAACAGGGTGGTTAACAATTCCGTGCGACCTGCGCCGACCAGGCCGGCGACGCCTACCATTTCGCCCGCGCGGAGTGAGAAATCGATTGGATGCTGCGGATGGGCCGCAGTTTGCAATCCCTGGACAGACAGGACTTCTGGACCTGGGGTGTGGGCGGTTCGCTGGTAAAATTGAGATAGTTCACGTCCTACCATTCGCTCGGTCATGCGCGAGCGATCGATCTGTCCGCCGCTCAATATCTCAACCATTTTGCCATCGCGGAGTATCAACACACGATCGGCTAACGCTTCGACTTCACCCAGACGGTGTGATACATAGAGAATACTCACACCCCGGTTGCGCAGATCACGGACAACTTGCAGCAAGTGATCCGATTCCTGCTGCGAAAGAGAAGAGGTGGGTTCATCCATGATCAACACTTGCGCATGAGTGCTCAAGGCTTTGGCAATTTCCACCAACTGCTGTTTGCCAATCGGCAGGCTGTCGACTGGGATTTGAGGTGAAAGTTCCAGACCAACAAGATCGAGCGCCTGTCGGGATGCGTGGAGGAGTGCACTGCGATTGATGAACCCCCACTTATGCGGTTCACGGCCCAGGAAAAGATTTGCGCCCACGTCCAGATTGCCGGCCAGATTGAGTTCCTGGTGAATGAATGCAATGCCGTGATGTATGGCATCGGCCACCCCCGCAAACACGACCTGCTGGCCATCGATGCGCATTTCTCCCTGGGTGGGCAGTTGGACCCCCGCCAAAATTTTCATCAGGGTGCTTTTGCCGGCACCATTTTCCCCCACAATCGCCAAGACCTCACCAGGAAAAAGCTGCAACGAAACGTCGTCAAGCGCATGCACACTAGGATAATGCATGCTGAGGTGACGCACCTCCAGACGGGGTGAGGGTGAGTGAGTTGGGGGACGGTTCAAAGATCCCCCAGTTGCAGTTTCAACTCATCCCAAAACGATTTCACGTTTGCCTTGTCGATGACCTTTGCTGGGATGTCGATGAAGCCGCTTTGGGGTAGTACGTTCGGTTGTTTCCGGTGCAATTCACTCAAGATGCGGATCGACTGGTAGCCATACTGGTAGGGGCTTTGCACGATGGTGCCAACCACGGTCCCGTCCAGAATGCCTTGCAGAGTCATGGGGCTTTCGTCGAAACCGATGACTTGGACTTTACCCAGGCGACCCGCCCGGTCGAGCGCTTCGAGAATCAAGGGGGGATTGTATTCAAACAGTCCCACCATGGCTCCAATGTCGGGATGACGCGTGAGCGTGTCTTCGGCATTCGCTTTTGCCTTGGCCCGATCAAACTGGTCGGTCAATGTTCCCAGTACGGTAAACCGACCGTCGTCGCTGGTCAGTTCTTGCCCAGGTGGATCGTTGCGGGTTGGATCCTCGGTGCGACCTAAAATCGCATCAATGCATCCTTGTCGGCGACGTTTGGAATTGTCCTGATCGAGCCGGCCAATCAGGAGCATCACTTTGCCCCCATCGGGAAGTGCCTGGCGAACCAACTGGCCGCACATCAGACCGGCACGGTAATTGTCCATGCCGATGTAAACCAGGCGGTTTGACTGCGGCGCGTCGGAATCATGCGTGATCAGCAGGCTGCTGGCGGCGACCTGGTTGAGAATGTCGGTTTGGTTTTCGGGATTGATGGGGCTGATCGCAATGCCATGGGTACCGCGAGTCAGCAGATCTTCCAGTTTGCGCGTCTGGTCGGACATACTGCTGGGCATGATCACCAAGACCTCGGCGCCAAATTCTTCGCCCGCTTTGGCCGCCCCGACTTGCGCCGGTTTCCAAAAGTCAGACACTCCATTGGTGACCAGGGCAAAGCTGGGTTTGTCCGCTTGGCCATCGGTGGAACGGCCACTACAACCACTCCAGGCCAACAGACCCAGGGAAAACAGCAGACCCAGTGAGAACGGGCTTATCCATAATATATGACGCATTGGCAACGGTCCCTAAGAGACGGAGGGTTGAAAAGACCCTACCATGCCACGACAGAGGCAAATTGTCAAAGAGGCCAGACTGGCGAATCCAGCCTGGCAGGTACCCAACGTGTAGATGATAACGGAATTATTTATAATACCAGCACGAAGCGCCAGCGAGTGGGTGCGGTTTCCAAATACCCACTCGCTGGCGCTTCGTGCTTGTATTCAAATACCCACTCGCTTGCGCTTCGTGCTTGTATTGGGGCCTCAAATCTCCAATCGCCAGTCGATATCTGCATCCAGGGCACTTTGCCAGGCATCGTGTGGATGGTCTGCATCGGCAAGCTGCGAATGGTCTGCCCGTCTAGCGTGGCTGCGGCCAAAGCGTCGGTCCGAGCCATACAGATCTTGCAGCGCCAAGTCGCGCGTGGGAGTCTGTTCTTCCAAACCATCGTCCAATTGGTCGGTGCGGATGGAACGATCCCAGCGAGTCCGGATCGATTGTGTCAGTTGGCTCAGGTCGAGTTTCCGCAGTTGCGGGGCTCGATCGCCGAGCAAATTCAACAGGTTGCTGGAAAGGGCTAAACCACGAGATCCAAGGTCCGTGCGATGTCCGTCGTCTGTCCGATGATGAATAATGCGGATGTCATCAGAATGGCCGTCAATCGTATCCGTGCCACTCTCTGCAGGCGTTGCCTGGGGACTGAAACTCAAGACGCTGTTGATGCTCGTCTCAGTTGGTGCCTGGCTACTCAAGAGATCGGCTACATAATAGGGCTCCGAGTCATAACCGGTAGAGGCTGCGGGTGCCACAATGCTGGCCACCACTTCTTCCTGACTGCTGCTGGTAACTCCCAAGGTATCCTGCCAAACGGCCAGGTCGTTCTGATTCACGGCCCCGTCGCCATTGGCATCGCCCTCGGCCAGGGTGGCACCGGTATCAGTTCCCACGCCCCGTTGCCAGGCCAGGAAGTCGTATCCATTGACATCCCCATCGGTGTTGAAATCACTGGATTCAACCACCAGATTCGCCGTCTGGGAAGTGCCGTTGCCGTAGTCGGTTTGGATTTCCACAAGGTCATCGCCATCGACCGCACCATCACCGGTAGCGTCTCCCTCGGACGGTGAAGCACCGGATGGGGTTCCGAATCCTCGTTGCCAAGAGAGGAAATCGAATCCGTCGATATCGCCGTCGGCATCCAAATCAGCACCGTTGCTGCTGACCAGGGGTAGCGGTGGGGTCACGGGGATCGCGTAATCTTCTACTTCACCAATCTGTGCCAGACCTGCGAGTGTGTCAACATTTTCAAATTCTCCATAGCGGAAACGGCTGAACACAGTCGAAGCGTCAATGGTTGCGGGCAAATCGAAAGTGATTTCATTCACCCCGGGAACCAGCAACGAGCGTGTTTCAGGAATTCCTCCACCCACTTTGGTCAATTCAAGTCGCTCGGCAACGCCATCGATGACGTCGTCGAAATCATCGTCGCCATTGAAATCCATCCAACCCGACAGGTAACCGCCGTGACGGCTGGCGGTGACCAGCAGACGGCCGGTTCCCCCAGCGACAATCGGATCGAACACGATCCCATCCTCATCGGCAAAGCCGGTGGTATCATCCCGCAGGGCGTCGTCGGACGGTTGGCCGTTCAGTTCGCCGTCGATCAGGTTGCCTAAGAAAAAGGCTCCCTTGTTATGTCGTGCACCGTTATTGGCTAAGGTGGTTATGCCATAGCGGGCAGGCAGATCGCCATAGTCGAGTACCGCCGTATCAAATACGCCAAAATCGAGTTCCGTTAAGGTTCCCGCCCCGACCAAACCGACCGTGATCGGCAGGTTGCCCAAGGGCGATGTTTGCGACAGGGGCGTGAACAGTTCGACCCGCAAACGGTGGGTTCCCACCGGCACATCAGAGAATACATACGCTCCATGGACGTTGGTGGTGGTGACGACATCACCCGCATCCACGACCCCGGTGTTATTCACATCGATGAAGACCGTCATCCCGGCCGCACCCGGTTCGCCAGTCTGGCGGCTGGCATCCTGGTTCGAATCCTCATAGACAACACCGAGCAGGAAGCCTGGCTGGGATGTTCCATTGCCTATTTGCTCAGCGGGAGGCTGTAAGTGGAAATCGACATCGGAAAAGGTGTCGCCTGGTGAAACGAAAAAGTTCGACAGGCCGGTGGCCGGGTTCGTCGGGGTCCAGTCGGCAGGAGTTATCACCCCTACGTTCAGCACGGTAGAGAATTGGGCGGGTACGGTGAGTGCGTACTGGCCCATTGCATCGGTCTCCACCAACACTTCGCCCGCGTCGAATTGGCCATTCTGATTGGCGTCGCCATAGACACTGACATCCGGCAAGGCCACATCGTCGGCATTGAATAGTCCGTCACCATTGGTATCGGCATAAACCGTTCCGCTAAAGTCAACTTGTTGCGACGGGGGCGCGCCCGGATCCAGCAAGAAGTTGATGTGCTGCATGCCGTATTCAGCTTCCTGGCCGTTGCCATCGAGCCAAGCAAAGGGAGTGCCGGAGCCGTCGACCGGTACTTCCAGGCTGGCGTCGTAGTCCCAGACTTTGAAGAAATCGCTGGAGATGGCCCATTCGCTTTGATATTCCTGGAGGAAGTTGCTAGGTGTGAGCGAGTCATCCACCGCGGTGCGGCCGAGCGGATCGTCGATCGAGATGATGTAATCATCGGGTACCAGATCGAAGTAATAGTTGCCGTCGGCTCCGGTAACGAACTGGTCGACAATGACGTTGTCGCTGGCTCGGCGGGCGGTGACGGTAATATTGTCCGCGAAGCTTTCTTGGGTTTGGTCGATGACGTTACGCACTTCAAAGAACTCAAATTCCGAATTCGCATCCAAAAAGCTAGCGTCACGGAAGATATCTGGGTCGCCAAAAAAATCCTGGGTTTCCAGGTTGACTCGGTTGAAATTGAACAGATCGTCCCGGTTTTCGTCCAACCCGATCAGGCCCTGTACCCGCTGGGTATTGACGCTGATTGGGCTGCCATGCCAGGCAACTTCCAAGCCGTCCAGATTGAATGGGGTGCTGCCCCAGTTTTCGAAGTGAAGCTGCCAGCCCTGAGTCAATGGATCGCCCAACTCTGTGGTGGGGCCCAGGATACTAAAACCGTTCGTACTTACAACAGGTTCTGCAGTGGTCACATCGAATACCAGTGAATCATCGGAACGCTCGCCCCAACTCCGGTTGGTGCTGAAAGTCCATACCAGGTTGCCACCGGTTGTGTCATTCGACACACCATCGAGTAGAAAGTCGGAGGGTGAATCGTTTTGTGCCGTGTAAGGTAAAAAACCAGGTTCGATGAAGTAATGGTTCAGTTCCGAGTGCGTGCCTCCAGGAGAAACGAGCGTAATTCGGAGATTGTCCAAGGCATCGGCGGTCCCACCGGCGAGGCTCAATTTGACCTCGACGTTTTCAATGCTCACGGTGTTGTTATCGGGAACCGAGAACCCCAGCGGCGCACCGCGAAAGGGAAAAGTCTGGGTTAAGTCAGGTTCATCGGCGAAGTACTCTTCCCAACGCGAGATAAATCCCGATAGTCCGTTCAGGCTGCCCGGTACCAACTGTCCACCAAATTCGGTACTGCCCACGGTGGCTGCACTCCCCTTTTCCGCTGCCGGAATACTGCCGGCGAACTCAATAGCATCGGTTGTAATGAATGAGGTAAATGACAATTCGTCGGGCAAGTTTTGGCCCTTGGTGGTCCACTGCGCGGCCAATTGAACCGCCAATTCCGCGTCCACGACTCCGTGGGCATAACCGATCTGCTCACCGTTGGCACCTTTGCCTTGGCTAATGGTGAATCCCGCGGCGTTGGTATTCACCTGAGGCGCCGGCGCATAATGTGTATTGACAAGTTTATCGAGGTTGCCGGTGGTGGGGAAAAGACTGAACCCGTTGCCGATATTCGGATCGAGGGTCGGATGAAAAGTTTGCAAAAAAGGATCGATTGACGGATCGTACGGGTCAGGGTCATGGAATAACGATTTCTGATTGGTGATCCAAAGATTTTGCGATCGGGTGGTCCCATCACCCTGATCCGAACCGTTTTGGGGTACGTCAAATTCGGCATTTTGCCTGGCTGAGCGGACCAAAATTTCCTGCACATCGCGCCAGGAGAGATCTGGATTGGCCTCGAGCATCAGGGCGATCACGCCGGTAGCGATCGGCGCTGAGGCTGAGGTGCCGTTGAAACGGGAGGTGTAATCGGTGTTCGCTAAGAAGTCACGATCGAATTCCTGGTTGGTGATTGGATCGGGAGCGTAATTGCTGCCACCCTCTCCGGTGAAATCTGTCGTATAAATGCCGCTGCCTAGTCCCGTGTCATCTCCAAGATGATTTATGAAAGAGTTAGAACCTGTCGGTGCAGCTACGAGAACCGAGGCAGATGTTTCTGGGTAAGCAGTGACAGTGCCGTCAACGTTGTCATAAAAACCATCGTGGTCGACGCCCGTGATGCCAATTGTATATCGAGAATTGATCCAACCGTTGTAACCTGATGAATCAAGTCCTGAAACGGCAATTGGTATGTCGGGGATAGTGCCAGTTGGATAAGGGGATTCTCCATTGTTTCCAGAGGCAAACACATGAATGATTCCTAAACCATCGCGCCCAGCGTTGGGGCCAATAATCGTGTCACGTAGTGCTATTAACTCACCACTAGTCGGACCGCTTAAAAATCTTTGACTTAAGCCTGGGAGCGCCTGTGGGCCCCAACTGTTGTTAGTTATATCAATTTCATCTGTTGCATAGCGGAAAGCATCTATCGTGGGATTACCGGGATTAGTAGGTATTACTGAGTCGATAAGCCGAATCGGGACCAAGGTTACCCCTGGTGCCACGCCGGTGCCACCAAGGCTGTTGTCGGCAACCGCGCCGATTAAGCCCGCGACTTCGGTGCCATGTGCGTTGCCGCGCACTACTAAACCTTCTCGGGGATCGGTGGGGGGATCGGGGTCTAAAGGGTCAATTGGCTGTGGTGACTCAGGTCGAGGATTGGCGTCACTGTCGAGATCGATTGCATCGAATTGCAAGGTGGTAGAAATATTCGCCAACAGATCGGGGTGAGTATCTTCGACTCCAGAGTCAATCACTGCCACAACGACACCTGCCCCGGTGTAGCCCAGATTCCAGGCGCCGGCGATATTGATATCTTCACCCGGCACGCCAAAAATCGGCTGGAAATCGGGATTGCCGACTTCTTGCCCCGTATTGATCAGGTGCCACTGATTGCTCACCAGGGGATCGGTTGGGATTGAGAGTGTGCTGAGAGGTGCGTAGGCGGTGTTTGCCGCGATCAGGGATTGCCAAAAAAGCTCGTTTTGCAGGATAGCCGCCTGACCTTCTGGGGTGGCACTGGAGAGCGAATGTACGCCCGACTGAATGTCTTCAGTCAGCGCAATCTGCAATCCGGCCAGCGGGCTTTCTGCCGAAAGCATTTGCCGCGCTTCCAGCGGTTCAAATCCGAGCTGGCGACGTTTTTTACTTCGGTGTTTTTCTCGTCGGCTGACCCCCATGGGTCGGCGTTCTGAACGGGTGGCAGGGGTGTGGAATTTTTGTGTAATGAGCCCGTACACTTCTAGGTCTCCTCAAAAAAAATCTGGACATTGCCTCTAACCGGGGGCCTTCCTTCTTGCGCCAGCCACATTGGCCAGCGCATTCGATCAAGGTTCCCCAAAGGGCCGACCTGTAACTGTTTGCCCCACCCACTGCGGATGGCGGTAAACCTTGGTCAGCCTCAAGCCCCAACGAATTCGACCCTTCATCTACTTGAGCCAGCAAGCAGAGCCTCGTACAAGGAAAACCCTGCTACCCAGAATCACCCGAGTAAGTTGATGATCTTATTCTAATTTCCACTACCGCTACCTGAATTATTCAGTGCCGTGTCAAACTTATCTTTTTGGGTTGACGCACGCACTAGCTATTGCCTTGTAAGTGCTTATTGCTGCGGCAATCCTAAAAGTAAGGCTTGACCAGACCCCAGTGGGCAAACATCTGTTCCGTATGAGATGCTGGCAGTGGATTACCTTTCATCCTAGTTGGACACACAATTGAGGTCAAATTCTTTGTAGCAGAAACAGCGTTGGATTCCCCTGTGTGTGAGAGAATTCACCAAAGTTGATCATGCGGGCCCAAAAAGTAGCCACAAGTTGTTTTTCTAGTGTCAAATTGGGCAATTTCGACAAAATTTATGTCTTGTTCCGGAAACGCTGATTATTCGGTCAGCACCGGTCCGATAACTTGTTCCAACTGAGCTGTGGTCCTCCTCAGAGACTAAAGTATGGCATGGGGACCTCTGCGATCACCGAATCATTACTCGGCATCAGAAGATGCGGAGATTTCCACACTTGAGGGTGTGGGAGTACCTTAGGGGGGAATCAGAAGAATGTTACGAAGCCTGCTAATCATGCGTTCCTCAGCTTGCTTGGCTTTGGGTTACCTGGTCTCTATGGCTGCCGCCCAAACTGCCAACGCACAAGGTCCACAAGCCGGATACCGAGCACCCAATGTCGCTCCTTACGCACAGTATGGAATGTCCAGGCCGCCTGCCTCACCACTTGCCGGGGGCTCTCCAGCAGCTCATGGGGATGCCTACATGGATGTCCATGGCAACAACATTGTGATGCCTGCGAGCTATTGCAACGGTTGCCAAAGTGGTGGCTATGGGGGTGGGGGCTCAACTTGCCCTGGTGCAGGCTATTGCCAAGATAACATGGCGGTCAACTTTGGTAGCTGCGGGCTGCCCGATCAATGCGGACCGCATTATTTTGATATCAGTGCGGGAGTTGTCTATCTGCGTGGCGAAGACCTGTTTGAAGGAGTGCCTGCGTTCACTTCAGTAGGCGTGGGATTGAATGCACCTCGATATTTGGAGTTGGATGGCGAGGAAGAATACGAACCTGGTTGGAAGATTGCCGCGCGCATCGACCTGGGACCACTGTCGGTATTTGAAGCCACCTACATGGGGCTTTACGATCTTGGTTTTAACGACTCGGTGCGTTCCATCGATGTCACTAATCCATCCGCAAATTTTCAGCTGTTCAGTATGTTTTCCAACTATGGAATTGGCACCCTCATTCCGGGGGTCGACGATGCCGCGGTGGTTCGATTGGGTTACGAATCGGACCTGCAAAGTACTGAATTCAGCTATCGCCGCTATTGGGTCGGCAACAATCCGCGGGTGTCTGGAACGTATCTGCTTGGTTTTCGCTACTTGCGACTGACCGATGATCTCGCTTATCAAACCGAAGCTGTGGCGGGCAATGCCAATCGTCTGTGGGGTGGTGAAAACGATCTGCTGGGAGCTCAGATAGGTGGCGACGGCTGGGTTACCTTGCGGCAAGGCTTACGGTTGGGTGGTGAGATCAAAGCGGGGCTCTACAACAACCACTATGTCTTCACTAATTCGGGCGACTTGCCAGGTACGAACAGTGATTTTTCAAATACCTCGACGGGTGACCAGGTTGCCTTTGCCGCCGAGGGATCGGTTTCGGTGGTGATGGATATCTTGCCAAGTGTGTCGCTGCGGGGTGATTATCAGGTGCTCTATCTGAATAGCCTGGCGACTGCGGGTGGCAACGTCGATCCGACCGATTACTTTTCCACCAACGTGGCAACCCAGTCCGACGCCCTCTACCACGGCTTCAGTGGCGGCTTGGAATTTATCTGGTGAGGGTTATGCAACAAGACGCATGGTGGATACCCATTACCAGCACGCAGCGCCAGCAAGTGGGTCACGTTCACCGACCCACTCGCTGGCGCGTCGTGCTTGTATTTCAGAGATTTCTGCCACGATAAAATGCTTCACAGCGTTGCCCCTCGGGGCGAATAATATGTACTGTGCCCTGTGATGTTATCCACAGAATGTGTGGTTTAAATGTTGATTAAGGTCTATAGCTATGGCTGGCTAATTCACCCACAAATGATGGCGTGAACGTCTTAGAAGCGGTGCCAAGTGCGAGAAACGTCCGTTTATTGCCCGACAAATCTGGCTCGATCCTCAGTTTGGCCAGTTTCTTAAAGCCGATATTCTGTACCACATATCTTTTGCATAGTTCTCAGGCGACAGGTACAATAGCAATTGCACTCTCTGGAACGGAGGCTTTTGCTCAGCAGTGGTGATGGAAGTCTGTGGGGTTGTCAATCTAACTATGGGTTGTCGATTTGCAGGCCGTTCACGCTGTCAGGCGGCCACGCTCCCAGAGCAGCCTTGGCCGTCGAAGCGGCCATCGGCTACTTGCCTTAATGGTTCTCCCCCTAAATGGTTATTTGCTAGGGTACTGGTAATGTCTAAAGGTAAACGATTTGGTAAAGGTCGCACCCGATTTGGAGGCGGCAATACTCGCAGACGGACAAAGGGTTCCACCCGGGGGGCATTGGGTCGCTCTCCCAGTTTAGGACGCTCATTGAATATAGAGCCGCTGGAAGAACGGCGTCTGCTGGCGGTGTTCCCCGTGCTCAATTTGTTTGACCTGCAGGACGATGGTGAGGGTGAATTGGAGGTGGTACCCGGTTCGTTACGAGCTGCGATCAACCAGGCCAACTTGACCGCGGGCCCGGACGCGATTGTTTTCGATGAAGCTGCTTTCTTGTTTGGTGGCTTGTTTGGTGAAAACGAAATTATCCTGCAGAATTCTGAACAAGTAGGCGGCCAGTTGGAAATTACCAATCCGCTCCAAATATTTGGACCTGGTCCTAGAAGGCTGACGGTTAGGGCTGCCCCGGGGCAACGTATTTTCAATGTAAATGTAGATGAAACGGTTCCTGTTACTATTGGGGGCCTTACGATCACGGGAGGTACGGCATCGGGAGGCCGCGGTGGTGCGATTTTCAATGCGGGGAATTTGACCATCGTGGAGTCGGTGGTTTCCGATAGCTTTGCCACCGATGGGGGGGGTGGAATATTTCTGTCCAAAGGGAGTCTAACCGTCAACCGCAGCCTGATTTCTGGAAATACGACCTTAGGTAATGGTGGTGGCATTTATTCCGGGCTGGATGGAGAAGCACCCAACACTTACATTCACAATTCAACCCTGGCAGGAAATTCTACGGGCTTCTACGGCTATGGCGGTGGTCTGTTCAATCGCCAGGGGAAAACCTCCATCTACAACAGCACCATCACTGGCAATACGGCCTATTATGGCGGTGGTGTTGGCAGTTGGGGTAATCCGATTATCGAAGGGGGAGGAGGTGGTGATCCTCCTGTGGTGTTTACAAATTTTGGCCACTCGATCTTTACCGACAATTACAGCGATGACATTGCTACAGTCGGTTTGGAGGATCCAGACGCGGAAGAACCGGTGCCTCTCGACCCATCGACCACCACCAAAGGTTACAATATTGTGACTTTTCCAGGCGGTGGCGTGACATTGTTTGAAGATATCGACCAGTCGGGTATCGCTCCAATGGATATCCTGCTAGATGATGGTTTTGGCAGCCTCCTCCTGGCGGACTTCGGCGGCTCGACCGATGTCTACCTTCCAGTCGCGGGCGGGGCCGCCATTGATGCGGGGAATCCGTCGATTTTTCCGAATCCTCTCGATTTTGAACAACGGGGTCGCCACTTTACCCGGATTTTCAATAACGTGATCGATATTGGGGCCGCCGAAGCTCAGGCCGGTAATTTCGTGGTCGATATGCTGACCGATGGGACCAATGATCAGTTTTCAGAAATATTCACCAAAGAAACTTTTTTCGGAGCTACGTTTTATCTTGTTAATTTTGATCCGTACACTTCGGTGGGCGATTTTTCGATTCGGGAAGCGCTCGATTTCTCGGAAAAGAATCCCGATGTTGACAATATTCTCTTCTCGGACACTCTACAAATTGAAGAGGACACCGATCCTTTCACCTCAGCCCCCACGCTTACTCTCGAGTTTGGCGAGCTATTGGTTTCCGAATCGGTCAATGTTGTTGGGCCAACAACTTTTGAACTTGAAATCAATGCCAATGCGGACGGTAGTCGTGCTATTACCGTTGATGACGGCGTGGAATCCACTTTCATTGATGTGACCATAAGCGATTTGACCCTGGTGAATGCCGATGGGGTCATCGATGGTGGTGCGATACTGAGTAAGGAAAATCTGATCCTGCTGCGCGATATTGTGAAGAGCAATTCGGTTGCTTTTCGGGGAGGAGGTCTCTTCGCCGAACTGGGTACGCTAGTCGTCGATGGTAGCACCTTCCACGATAACTTTGCTTCGAATCAGGGCGGTGGACTCTTTGTCCACGACAGTGTGCCTAGCGCAACGATTACCAATTCGACTTTTTCGGGTAATTTCGCAGCTGTGAATGGAGGCGGCCTGTTTAACGCCGGGCCGGATACCACACTGGAGTACAGTACGCTCACACTGAACGACGCCGGATCCTTTAAGGGCAGCGGGGTGTTGAACGATCCTAATACTGGTGTCCTGCATGTGCTCTCGACCATCATCTCCGGCAATGGCGACATTATCAACAACGACATCGATTATGGCTCTGAGCCAGCCGCTGGAATCATTTCGGATGGTTACAATTTGATTGGTTTGGGCAACGCCGTGGGCGCGTTCACGGGCCCAGGGGACCAAACCCTGGTACTCGATCCCAAGTTGGCACCGCTCGAGTTTACCGGTGGCCCAACTCCCACCCATCGAGTATTGGAAAACAGCCCGGCCCTGGATGCGGGGGATCCCAACGCGGTGGCGGGTGTTGGGGGTGTGCCGGATTATGACCAGCGTGGCGGGTCTTCGGTGCGTGTTTTTGATGGCAATCTCTCGGGCACGGCGCAAATTGATATCGGTGCGTACGAGTTGCAGGAATCGGTCTATACGGTGGACTCGCTGTTCGATGAAAACGACGGGGACTATTCGCCGGGGAATTTTTCCCTGCGTGAAGCGATTGAGGTTGCTAACGTAACGGTCAATCCGTTGCCGGAATTGATCAACTTTGATTCCTTCCTGTTTGGCTTTGGTACGGCGACCATCTTCCTCAACGATTTTGGCCTGCAACCGGGTACTTCGCCCGATTTACAAATCACCGACACCGTCTCCATCTTGGGGCCAGGTCATCTGACCTTGGCGATCGATGGTTCCGGTCTGTTGGGAGGGGAGCCCCTATTTACGGTTGACGATGGCAACGCCGCCGCGGCGATCGATGTGACGTTTGAAGGCCTGCGACTGCAGAACAACGTTGGCCGGGCGTTTGTGAGTCAGGAAAACTTGACCGTGGATGGCCTGTTTTTTGTCGGGAATACGGGTGGTGGGCTTGCCCAGGTGGGTGAAACGTTGACGGTCAGCAATATCACCATGACCGGCAACAGCGGTGCCTCGGGAGGCGGCTTGTCGATTGACTCCGGAGTGCTGGATCTTTCCTCCAGCATTTTCACTGGCAACGAAACAGTGGGTGTAGGCAGTAAGGGCGGAGCGGTCTTTATCGACAATTCCACCGCAACCCTCAATCAGGTGATTATTTCCGGTAATGATGCACCTGGCGGCAGTACGGTGGGCGGCGGTATCTACGTCGGCAATAGTACGGTAGAGCTCAATAATTCGGTGCTGACCGGAAACACGACGACCGGGTCGCAATCGGTCGGTGGCGGTCTGGCAGCAGAGCAGAGCGACATTACCCTGAATGGGACGATTGTGGCAGCCAATACGACCGATGGGACGAATTCGGAAGGGGGAGGTATTCATACTTCCGGAGGTAGTCTGACCCTCATTGCAAGTTCGATTTTGAAGAATTCGACCAGCGGCAATACGTCTCCCGGCGGCGGGATTGCTGCGGTGGGCAGCGAACTTAGCGTCACCCAAACCACCGTAGGCCAGAATACAACCAGTGGCGACGACGCCGATGGTGGGGGCATTTATCAGCTGGGTGGTAACCTGACGGTCCGCGACAGCACCATTTCCGCGAATATAATTTCCGGCAACGATTCCCAGGGAGGTGGCGTTTTCAGCAGTACCGACCTGAGTGGCACGTCGACCACTCGAATTCTCAATTCCACCCTTTCCGGGAATGCGGCCACTGGAGATGCGGCAGGGGCCAATAAAGGGTTGAGCCGGGGCGGAGGAATCTACAATGCGGCTGGCTTGACGGAGATATTGCACAGCACGATTACCGACAATCATACGCCCTATCAGGGCCAGGGTGGCGGGGTGGCCAGCTATGGTAATCCGAGTACCACGCGTACGGAGGTGCTTTCCACCATCATTTCGGGCAATTCGGCCAACGATGCTGGCGTGGCGGATACCTGGACCGATGTGGACTACGTGGTCGGTAACTTTAGCAATTCATTCCTGTCGCTGGGCTACAACCTAGTTGGCACGGGATTGGCGCTCAACGGGGGAGGTTTCAGCGAATCTGGCGACCAGACGGGTGTGAATGACCCCATGTTGGGGCCATTGACTAACAATGGTGGTTTGACTTCGACCCATGCGATCCTGGATGGAAGCGCTGCGATTGATACGGGCGATCCTGGTTTTGACCCGAACGATTCTACTCCTCCCCTGACCACCGATCAACGCGGGGTGGCCCGCGTGCAGCATGGTCAGATCGATGTGGGGGCGGTGGAATCGCCCTTCGCGCCGGGCATTGCTGAGGATTTTAATAGTGACGGTAACGTCAATGGTTTTGACTTTTTGCTCTGGCAGCGGGGATTTGGGACCGGCCCGGGGGCGACCAAGCTGGATGGCGATGCCAACCTCGATGGCTTTGTCGACGACCAGGATCTGGGACAATGGGAAGAGGTTTTTGGAACCACGGCTGCAACTGAGGCAGTGGCTTCTTCAGCGGCTTCCTCAACAGCTTCCTCAGCAGCTTTCTCAAGTGGGCTTGTGGTTTCCAGCAGTCCAGCTCTAACTGCTGCACTGGTGGTTGAGTCGCCTGCGGCAAGCTATGAAATTTCCACGGTGGAGAGTTTTGTTTCTCCTTCACTTGCAACCAAGCCCCCAGTTTCAAGTCCAGGGGCCTCGGCACTTCAAGATACGGCGGCTGCAACTCCTCGATTCACGATCACTGGGGTCAATAGCAGCGAGCGATCGCAGCAGGCGAAATTCAATCCAGGATTGCTCCGTGGTTTGCATGAGAAAATGGCTCGTTCGAGTTTGCGACCAGCGCTCAGTCATGATCACAGGGTATTCGGTGACAGGGTATTCGGTGACAGGGTATTCGGTGACAGGGTATTCGGTGACAGGGGGGGGATCACTGCGGATAGGCTGCAGGGTGAAAGTGTTCGTCAACATGTCTTGGACCGGTTGTTCGCCGACGATCGATCGGACGAATTCGGACGAGATCGACACTTCTCGGCCGATGGGCTAGCCATTGGCAGGCGACTGGCGGAAGAGCAGGCTGCCCACGAAGCTGACGAAAGTTCTGAATCACCGTTGGTAGAGGATCTGGTTTTTGCTATCATCGGGGCTTAGCTCAGTAGAGTCAAGCAGTTGAGGATTTACCAAAATACAAGCACGACGCGCAAGCGAGTGGGTGCATCTATGGAATCCACTTGTGTCTGGTCAAGCCTTACTTTTGGGATTGCCGCAGCAATGAGTACTGGTAGGGCAGAGATATATTTTTGCGTCAAACCAAAAAGATAAGTTTGACAATGCACTAGCTTGCGCTACGTGCTAGTACTATAAGCCCATCGCCGAATCTAACACGGAGTACAATACGCCTGGTGGCATCGATTCCTAATCAAACTACGTCCGATAGAAAACAGGGGGTCGACAGCGAGTTGGCCATATTGGTAGGCGTCGAATTGTCGAGGTCTCGCTTTTCTAGAACTCAACGGGCTTCTCTAGCACAGCCAGCACGGAGCACCCAGTTGGGGGCACCAGATGGCTCTGCATCTTCTGAGGCCAGCGGCTCCGTATCTTCTGAGGCCGGCGGCCCCGTATCTTCTGAGGCCGGCGGCCCCGTATCTTCTGAGGCCAGCGGCCCCGTATCTTCTGAGGCCAGCGGCCCCGTATCTTCTGAGGCCAGCGGCCCCGTATCTTCTGAGGCCAGCGATTCGGATCGACCAGATTGCCAGCTCGAGGAACTGGCCGGATTAGTGGAAACGGCCGGTGCCCAAGTGGTAGCACGAATTACCCAGCGGCGTGAACGGCCCGATAAGAAAACCTACATCGGTCGTGGCAAGGTTGAGCAACTGGAGCAAATGGTTGAAGCGACGGAAGCTGATGTGGTCATTTTCGATAACGACCTGTCGGCCGCGCAAATTCGCAATCTGGAGCAGGCACTTCACACCAAAGTGCTGGACCGGACCGAGGTCATTCTCGATATCTTTTCCAATCGAGCGCGTACTCACGAAGCCCGATTGGCCGTGGAGTTGGCTCAATTAGAGTATTCGTTACCACGATTGAAGAGACTGTGGACTCACCTCTCACGAATGAAGATGGGCGTCGGCATGCGCGGTCCGGGAGAGAAGCAACTGGAGACTGATCGCCGTTTAGTGGAAAGAAGGATCCACGATTTGCGTCGAGATTTGGAAAAGATCGAAAAACGCAAAGAACGCCAGGTTGCCGCACGCGGTGACCGTATGACGGTTTCGCTGGTGGGTTATACCAATGCCGGTAAAAGCACCCTGATGAACGCGTTGACCGGAGCAGATGTGTTGGTGGAGGATAAATTGTTCGCCACCCTCGACACGCGTACTCGCCGTTGGCAGCTTTCTGGCTGGGGACCGGTGCTGCTCAGCGATACGGTGGGCTTCATTCGCGACTTGCCGCATCGTCTGATTACCAGCTTCAAATCGACGCTCGAAGAAACCTGTCAGGCCGATTTGCTCATCCATGTGGCAGATGCCAGCAGTCCCCAGGCACTCGAGCAAATACTGGCCGTTTATGCGGTGCTGCAAGAGTTGGGAATCGAGGAAAAAGATACCTTGCTGGCACTCAATAAAATCGACCTGGCGGATGATCCGTTGCAGGTGGAAGCGATTCGCAACCAGTATCCCAATGCTATTCCGATCAGTGCCGTCTGTGGAGATGGACTCTCACGATTAGCTTCTGCGGTGAGCGAATCGATCAGCCATGATTTCCTCGATTTGGAGATTGAAGCCGACGTGAGTAATGGCCGGTTACAGGCTTACCTGGCCCGGTATGGTGAAGTGCTCAGCCGTACATTTGTCGAAAATCGAGTGATCTTCCATTGTCGAATCGCCAACAAGTACTTGGGAAAACTGAAGGGCAGCATGAAGGAACAGAATATCAAAATACGGCCCTATGGAGAATCACAAGCTGGGGCTCCACCTTTGACTGAAGAGTTAGAGGACATTCCTAAGGTCGTTCCTGCCGAGGACGATGTTGCTTAGAATTAAGGAGCAAAGTGACACGACTCCTTGTTCTGGCGTGTGTAAGCTCGCTGGATTCTAGAATTACTCTCGCAAAGACGCCAAGATCGCCAAGGAATTTTATTCACGGGAGCAACGTTTTTGTATTCGTCCGACTTCTTTGCGATCTTGGTGTCTTTGCGAGAGGCAATTTGAATTAGAGTGAGATATTACCAATAATCTAGATATTCCTTAGACTTGCCCAATGGAGCGCAAACTGTTTTCTGACCGCCGCGTTTTGATTACCGGCGCTTCCAGCGGCATTGGGCTGGCATTGGCCCGGGAATTGGCCAGGCAGGGGGCGCGATTGTTGCTGGTGGCCCGTCGACAGGAGTTATTGCAAAATCATGTGGGCGAATTAACTACCTTGGGATCACCATCGGTTAGGATTCTGCCGGGTGATATCACCGACTTGGCTCTAAGCGAACAGGCAATTCAGTTCGCCCAATCCCATTGGCGAGGACTCGACTTACTGATCCACTCCGCCGGGGTCAGTGCCCATGGCCCATTCGATTCGTCGGATGAAGCGACGTTGCGACGCATCATGGATGTCAATTTTTTTGCGGTAGTGAATCTGACTCGCATCGCATTGCCTCTGTTGCGAGTGGGCAAAGATCCGCAGGTGGTACTCATGGGTTCGGTTTTGGGACACAGTGGAGTTCCTTATAACAACGAATATGTGGCAAGTAAATTTGCCCTGCGCGGTTGGAGCCAATCATTGCGGGCGGAACTTCAGAGTCAGGGGATTGGCGTGCTGCTGGTGAGTCCGGGGACGACTGATACCTCATTTTTCGATCACCTTCTTGTCAGGCAATTGGTCATGCCATGGGGTAAGAGGCAAGGCATCTCAGCGGCAACCGTGGCCCGCCAGACAGTTCATGCGATCCGGCATCATCGAAGAGAAATCTTTCCCAATTGGCGCGGTCGATTGCTGGTGTGGATGACCCGTTGTTGCCCTGGTCTGGTGGCATGGAAGATGGGCCGGTACGAAGATATGCGGAAAGTGGAAAGCGGAAAGCGGGATATGGAAAGCGGAAAGTCGATGGAGGGAGAGTGATGGTGGAAAGTGGAAGTGCTGAACCTCTGGAAGTCCTTTACCACAATGGACCGTGTTTGGTGTTGAATAAACGTTCGGGTTTGTTGACGCAAGCTCCGGTGGGTATTGATAGTTTGGAAGTGCAGGTCAAAAATTTCTTCCGCAGGCGCGAAGGCAAGCTAGCCAGCGTGAAGATTTATTTGGGAGTGCCTCATCGGCTCGATCGGCCCGTGTCTGGAGCCATTGTCATGGCCCGCCATGTTCGCGCCGCACGCAAGCTGTCCTCACAGTTTGAAAATCTTACCGTGCAAAAAGTCTATTGGGCGCTGGTTGAAGGACGGGTCGAACCGGATGAGGGCACCTGGACCGATACGTTGTACAAGCGACATGGCATGGCCCAAGCCGAAGTGGTTCATCACGACCATCCTGCTGGTAAAAATGCCGTGCTTCATTACCGTGTACGCCGTTATTTGCGTAATAAGACTCGTTGGATTACCTGGTTAGAAGTTCATCTGGAGACCGGGCGTACTCACCAGATACGCGTGCAGGCATCTTCACGTGGGTATGCAGTTTTGGGGGATGGACAGTATGGCAGTGATATCCCCTTTGGCATCCAACACGAGGATTTACGTGATCGGTCTATTGCCTTACATGCCAGAGAGTTGGCCTTTGGGCACCCGATGACCCAAGAGCCCGTGCATGTTACCGCCCCCCTGCCAGCGGCATGGGATGAATTCAAGAGCGAGGACCAGACCCCACCCACCTGAAAGCTGCCACTCTCAACTCTCAACCTACTCGCCTTCCATAAATTCCAAGTCCACCATCATGTCGGCAGCCACATGTTCCAGTGCCTGACGCAGATTGCTTTCCTCGGTGCCGGTGGGCAGACGCAACTGGGCGGAGGCTCGAAACAGGGCTTGTCCCGTATTGGCGGCGCGGATTCGCTCCGATTGAAATTGCTCGACGTTCACACAGTGAGTTGCCAGGACTTGAGATATTTGGCGTACGATGCCGGGCTGATCCTGGCCTAGCAATTCGAGACGAAAGGTGAGGCCTTCATGGGAGTTCCCCAATTCCGCATCGGAGTTTTTGTCCGCATCGGAGTGAATGATCGATTCCAGGCCCAGTTGGTTGAGCCCTTTCAAGTTGGTCACCAGTTGGGACGCACGATCCCGCTCGACCTCCACACGCAGAATGCCTGCAAATTGGCCCGCCAGATGGGCCATGCGGCTCTCTACCCAATTGGCATCATGATCTGCTACAACCTTGGCGATTGCTTCTACGAGTCCTGGCTTATCCTTGCCAATGACC
>JBDOMT010000323.1:0-28942 GCA_039831705.1 Pirellulales bacterium
CTGCGGCTACACTTGAAGCCTCTGCACCAAATGGTTGCATCAACAGAATCAAGGCCGATTCACGAACTCCTAAACCTGCCATGGTAACTGGCATTAACGCAGCAAGCTTTGCCAATGGCCAACACAAGAACCAAATACTCACCCCCACTTCGACTCCAATCGACTTGCCAAGCATTACATTAAGACCAACGAAGCATGCTTGAATTGCCAATGAAAACAGGAACGTTCGCATCAATAGCCATGGTCTACGAATCAGAACTTCCAAAGCATTGGCAATCTGAGATAGTTTCCCTTCCTGCGGCCTCCAATAAAGAATGGCGGCTATGAGACTTAGCACGGTGGTTAATCCCAGCCCAAGCACGATCGCCACCATCAATAATAAGCGATCCGATGTTGCACTACCCTCTCTGACGAACACGGCCCCCACCGCAGCCAGGACTAACAATGCAACCGTGTCTACGATGCGGTCAGCAACACTGGCCACTCCAATCTGAGCTGCTCCAACTCGAAATCGAAGAACCCAAGCACACCGCACAATATCTCCTCCCGCTACTCCTGGTAGACAGAGGCTGCCCATCAGTCCAGCAAGATGTGCTCGAATAAACTGCGCCAAGCGGATATCAGTCTGACTCGTAAGCAACCACCATTTAACCGCAGCCAAAGTGTGTATGCCGAGATAGACCACTAAAATAGCCAACCACAATGTAGCTGGAACCGTTCGCATCATTGCCCATACCGAACGTATCGGCAAAAACCAGAAAACGCAGGCAAGCAATGCCAGCGAAACGCAGATACGCAGGATCCAAATGTGTATACGCTTCATATCTTACTCAGGCGGCCGCAAGTGGATACGTCCAATCATGTCCGCCAATAAACCTAGCGACCAAATATTTATCGCTGCTAATAGCGCCATGATGGCACTTTCCGATAGGTCCCACAAAAACAAGTCGTAGACAAATTTTGCCATACCCATGACGAACAGGGTCGCGCCCAATGGCAAGAACACTTTCAAGGGATTGAACAGGACAATAGTCCGCAGCACCAAGATGATAAAACTGAGAAAATCAGATGGCTTGATTTTGGATACACCCAGTCGCTTGCGGTACTCAATAGGAACATAAGTTACACGGCGGTTGTTACATAACATACCCAAAGTAATTGTGGTAGTGAACGAAAATCCCGCAGGCAGAATTGACAGGAAACCCAAAAGTTCGGAACGTCGAAATATACGCATGCCAGAATTTAAATCCGGGATCTTTCTACCAGCCAAGTATTCGGCCAATCGGGTTAGGAGCCACTTTGCAGGTCGCCTGACCATGGGAATTCCCGCACTATTCAACGAACGCGCCCCAACGACCATGTCCATTTTGTGCGATTGCTCCATCAATTGAGGGATTACCTGAGCTGGATAAGTTCCATCTGCGTCAGTAATCATCACAAACTCCGAAGTGCTTGCTAATATTCCATTTTTCAGTGACGCCCCATAGCCTTGATTGCGAGAATGTCGAATCACCCGAACTCCGCAGGATTCTGCCTCGGTTGCGGTTTGGTCCGTGGAGCCGTCGTCTACGACTATGATTTCAGCGGCAATAGACGCATTCCCAAGGACTTCGCAGATTTCATTGATGGTTGCCACTACGCCAGCTTGCTCGTTGTATGCCGGTATTACCACGGTAAGGATATTCGGAGTATTGGTTTTGTCCTCATCCATGCTTGACAACGTTCCTAGAGTATCTGAATTGGTAACAGCCATCATTGATTGTTTACTGATTGGGACAATTGCGTTGAGCCATCCAACACTACTGCGGCTCGGCGCGTAAAAACGTTTTATTGAGCTAATTCAAACATTAATTGAGGCATTCTAGATCAGAAATGTATTGTACGCATCTGCTGCTGACATGCTCAACAACGGTTCGCACTGGAATTTCTGAAGGTCAAGACAGGTGCCAACCGTGTCTTCCAGATATGAAGGACGATTCCCGTTGCGAACGAGGCAACGCTATAAAGATAATAGGTAAAGTGCAAAGGGACTACGAGTGCCGCAAACAAGAGGCTCTTTTCTCGTGCAAAAAAAAGATAAAACTTGTAGTTAATAATTACAATCATCAAATGCAATGCGAAGACGATGATAGCTGCCAACTGAAAATGCAATATCGATCCCAGGACAACGCTTGCAGTAAGACAAACTCCCAGCAATCGAATCCAAAATGGCGGCCCTTGACTCAAAGTCCACCAATCCAGCAATTGAAGCGATAACAATCCCGTCAACATTAGTAATAGAAGCACAGGAGATTGCCAAACTCCTATCATCAGCATGACGAGAATGCTGACCGCCATAATTGCACAGATACGTTGCGAGAATTTCAAATTTAAATCGTTCTGGATTTTACCAGAACGAAGCATGAGTTCGGTCCATGGAACGCCACGATCCCAGAAATCGGTCTTAATGAGCCCCCAAAGGGTCCAACGTTTAAGATGAGTTACTTGGATCGACTTATTCAATAAGATACTTTTTCCTGCTTGGTATAAACGCACCCCCAACTCTACATCTTCGATACATGGGCGGCCATAACTCGTATCAAATCCTCCCATTTCGAGAAATACCTTACGTCTCACTGCACCACATCCTGACCAAAACGTAGAAGCCTCTTCACAGGCCTGTTGATGGACGTAGTGGTGAAACAAATTTTTATATTGAGAGATAACATTGCTGACGTACGGCTTTAAATCATACGAACCAAAAACTGCATCGACATCCGGAGTCTTGACAAATGTGTCGACTAGTTTCTCCACCGTATCAGCGTGTACGCAAACATCCGCATCGATGAAAAAAACAAACTCCCCTTGGGCTGCATCCACCCCAAGATTCCGTGCACCTGCGGGTCCGGTTTGGCTATTCAACCGAACAACACGGACTTGCAGAGATTCTGCGATTTCGGCTGTATTATCGGTTGAAGCATCGTCAACAACAATGATTTCTATGTTGTCGTAGGTCGAAGCCGTCAAATGTGCAACACACTTGCGCAAAAATTCGGGGCTGTTCCGAACGGGAATGACCACTGATATCAATGGAGAGTTGATTGGACTGTGAGTCATAAGACTTTCACAAGCAATGGTTGAGTGCTACTAGTGCTTTGTTACAGCTAAGAATGAAGGTTGTCAAAAATCAGTCGAAACGCGTTAGCGTCCGGTTACACGGTAAAAACCGGGGGCTAACGCCCTGCGGTTCATCCGAAAATCAGGCTGCAACGACGCACTAGTCCTCTGAATGTCTGTCACGAAGCCCTGCCAATCCGTTATACATGCGTGCTACGGCGTAACCGCCAACGAATCCGAGGACGAATGCGTACGCCCCACCGACGAGACTGCCAACAAACGTCACGCGGTATCCGATAAAATACTGACCCAGCAATTGCAAATGCCGGCCAACGTCAGGTCCACCCTTGTAAATAAGCCAATTGGTAGCAACGAATAGTCCGACTGCCAACAGAGTTCCCGTCACAATTCCGGCAAACCTTGCCTTCAACCGTATCAATCGAATCCGTACAGCATCCGCGAACTTCTCGGAATCATCGTGTTTCGCAGTCACATTCAATCCTTTTAAATGAAGTCAATGAACCGTCGCAGCATAGCCCGCTCCGCCCGCCTTCTCATCATAGCAAATTGAAACAGAGCCACCAAATTTCGAAAAAACGCAAACAGCCAACCTGCAACAAAACCAACCACGAAACCATAAGCCAACGCCACCAAACTCCCCCATGTTGTGACGGTGTAACCGGGTAAAAACTGGCTAAGCAACGACAATGTTGGCCCCACAGACGTCCCACTCTTCATGACGAGTATTATCGTCATCAAGAAGAGTAGTACTCCAAACATCGTACCCAAAGACAGACCAAGAGCCAACCGATCCAGTTTGGCAAAAACGGTCTCGAAAAATTCTTGTACGACTTCGTCTGTGACGTCAGCCACGACATAATCCTTGTCCGAGCGAAGTTCTTCATGATACTCCTGATCGGCATTCACACTCCACAGGTCGTGTGCCTCGCCACTAACTAGATTGCTAACCGCCTGCATGCCAGTCAACATGGCGTGGTCCTGATTATTATATCGGTGCAAGCCGTTGCGCCCAATCGTCTGAAAATTGTCTAACCGCATGACAAAATCCCGTAGTACAGCCAAGTGTTCCTTATAGGTGGCATCGTAAACTGGATAGGATTTGGGAACGCGGAAAACACACCCTTCCTCGATATCTTTATAATTTGCTAATTCAAGCTGATCGACTTCTCGCTTACCCAACTCAATCAATTCCTTATCTGAACTGTTCCACAACTCATCGCCTTCGTTGCAAAAATACTCAAGTCCCAACCCTGTCATCTCCGGATCCGGAACCATATCCGGACTCCAGTTTTTGTAGTTTTGGATTCTGCCGACCTTCACCGACGAGTCGTGAATGTAAATCCAATTATCATTGAACAGATGCTCTTTCTTGACAATTAAACAGACCGTCAAAAAATCTCGGTAACGCAGGTTATGTGATGCTTCCAAAACCTCTGCCGGAGGAGGTGGGTCCAGTTTCTGAATAAACTCGGTTAAGGGCATGCTCGAAATGAAATTCTTTCCGCAAAATTCCTGCTTCACTCCAAGTGCCTCGACAACAACGCTGGTAATGCGATCTCCTGATCGGCGAATACGCGTTACGCCACAGTTCACCCGTACCGTGCCAGCACTTTCCTCAATGCATTCGCTGACTCTTTTCCACATCATTCCCGGACCCAGTCGTGGATAATCGAATTGCTCAATCAGCGTTTTGATTCTTGTCCCCGGATTGCTGAACATGCTGAGAATAATCGTCTTGACCGATAAGTCCTTTATCCGCTGAGCTGCCCATTCAGCCCTTAGTTCAGAGCAGGATATTCCCCACACTTTCTCGGTGTAGGTCTTGAAAAAAGTAAGAAAAAGACGTTTACCAAAGCGATTCGTTACCCACTGCTCGAATGTTTCCTCAACTCGATAAGGAAACAATTGCCAGCGAATATAGCTCAACATAATAAAACAACTCTCCAAAAACCCTAAACCTATCAACGCATTGAGCGGTTTAAGGGGATAGTTGAAGAATTTTTTCTTGTAGTTAACTCGTGCCAGCCGTGAACGCCTGTGGAATTCATTTGCAGAAACTTCTTGCCACATCTCATTGACTTCGTCGGATTTCGTAAAAAATCGATGGCCCCCCATGTCGAAACTGTAGCCTTTATAAGTTTCCGTGCGAGCTATGCCGCCGACAATAGAATCCTTTTCCAGAACGGTTGTGGCAATGCCCTTCTTGGTAAGCTCATACGCAGCGGTAAGCCCCGCCGGTCCAGCTCCAATAACAACAACCTTCGTCTCGTGAACTGAGGTCCCTGGATTGTTGGTCCTCGAGTCTATCTCAGTCGAATCAATCTCGGTCAAGGTATTTTGGCTCATGTTGATTTTGGTCAGCGATAGACATTGTTAAAAAAACACACCTCTGATGGCTACGGCGCAAGCATTTCGTCTGCAAGTCTCGCAACTAGCAATTGGTCCTTACGCCCTATAAAATCTCCGCAATTTCGGTAAAACACAAGTCTGCTAGCGCAGACTCCGTCCTGGTCGGTTGCGTGAGCATCGATAAAATTCGTGAAGGGCATTGACCGCTCAAAGCGACATGATCTTATTCTACTGATAACACGCGCAGAACCCGTTTGATAGCAATCCATTTTTGTAAGGATCCTGTAAACCTGCGAGTTTTACAATCCAAAGTGCGCCCCAAACCTCTGCCTAGAACACGAACCTTGGGGTCTCCTTGTCGCTACTTAGAACAAATCGCTACTTAGAACAATCTAGTAGTCGCGATACAACTGCAAAACGACATAGATACACACACTTTGCCATCGACTCATTACTTGATTTTAATGCGACACGAAAAGCCGAAACCGGCAAATGTGGCTGGAATAAACAGCGCCGCAATACGCACAGTCTGCTAGCCTAACTAACAGCCACAGGAAGTCAATTAAAATTGGCAATTCCTGGAAACTTTTCCCGCGTTTTCTACATTTCGTTAGGCATTTATTGATGGGACCTATTGGAATGGCCAGTTTCTCCATCAGCCACTCATGTCAGTCCAAAAGCATCTGCTGGTCAATTGTGCGACAGGGTCCAAATACCTGTCTAGGATGCTTCATTCGTCAAGGTGGGTTGAATACGCCAATGTAGGGTATAGTGCGGCAAGAGTTTTCAACAAATAGGCAAGTGTGTATCCTGTATCGATAATGTCCTCCACTACCAATACATGCTTAGCGCAATTTCAAAGTGCGGATACACTCTAAGAGTAATGTTGTACTGCCAACACTAAATTAACGCCTGCCACTCCGGTTCGAGACCATAGCCGAATCGCTGCATAAGTGATCCGCAGATTTCATCCATCAGTCTTGCTTGGGCAGGCGTCCACAATCGCCAATGCGGAACCTGTCCGTCGCTTGAGTTCAATTTGGTTTGCGTCATACTATCAAGATCTTTGATAGAATAGATTCTGTCTCCATGAGTTGCAGCAAATAGGACCAGCTCGCGTAACGCGTCCCCATCAGTTTTAAATATATCCTCAAAACGGAACATCTGTGCTTGCGGAACCCTTTCGACCGAGGCATTTATTTTTCCATAAAGAAAGCGCCATTCCCATGTGAGTCGCCCAAATGTATCGAATTCGGACCAACGTTTAGCCCATTTCGTATCTCCGACCTTCTCCGGGGTTAGCCGACCAGGTGGGATACATGAAACCCAATCATGTTTGTCATATCGACCTTTTTTGTGGATCCATGATCGTACCCAATCTCTAGGATCACGAATGATGGTGATAACTTTTGCATGTGGCCAAACTACACTAATCTGATCGATCAATGCCCACCATTGATTGTTGCTCTCAACCACTAATGATTCGGGAATCCTCTGATAATAGCGGTTTCGGCTCGCACCAATATACGCTTGGACACGCTCTGGCGAGATCCGACCATAAATAAATCGTTGTCCTATAACCCGCGAGCCAGTCAAAGCTAAGGCACGCCCAACCAAGATATGCCATATACCAAATGCTTTAATTCTCTGAAAGCTTTTCGAATTCAGTCCGGCATAAACATCCGGTTCATGAACTGAATAACAATCATCAATCACATCTGACAATAAATCACCGAAAAATTGGGTACCTGTCCGGCCTCCGGATACGATGAAGGTAAGGTCTTTTTGGCTTCCCATTAATTTTGCTTCGTGTTTTTCTTGGTGCGGCCAAGTATGAAAATGGTAAAAATAATACCATTACTAAACAATCCAACGATACGGTTTAGCGCGACAACAATAAAGGTCGTCGCAGGCGACAGGACGGTGAGACTTGCCAGCGCCGCGGCTATACCCTCACTTACCGCAAGTCCCGCAGGAACAATTGCAACAATAACCCCAAACACTCCGGCGACAACAAACGTCGCACACTCGATAAGGCTAGCGGAAGCATTGACAGCCCTAAATCCAAGCCAAAACCGTAAGACCATCGTTATCAACATCGCCGTCCGTTGTAAAAGGAAAGCCGCAACGAGTCTGGGGTTTCCTTGAAGCGCCAACCCCCAAATTGCAATAAGTAAAACCACACTGCACAGGATTATCATTATCCAGCCAAGCGACTCGCCTTGAATTGCCAAAGAAAGCCCCGACAACAATCCTGCCATGCCAATCCAAAGTAAACCGGCCAAAGTAATGCCTGTTGCGCTTTGCTTCATCGTTGCGCCGCGTGTTACCAATGCCCCACCACGTACAATCATACTACCGGGTATCGGCAGTAAGTTGGATAAGTGGCCAAAGGAGGTTACCAATATTGCCTCGCGAAAAGGAAGATGAACGCTTGAGTAACTTGCGATTAGCTGCAACCCCCAGGCGCTGAAGGTGTTAGTAACTAACGCGCCAAAAAATACACCGAGGAACGGCACGAAGCATAGGTCAGCGAAGGTTACACCACTCACCTGCGACGAGATATAGATCCCAATCAAAAATAGGGTCAGGAAGACCAGCATGATCAGCCGTGAATAGCTGGCCCCGAATTGCCGTATAGCGGGTGTTACCCGATCTCGCAGCGTTTTTTCAAAACGTAATATCCATACATCTATCGATGTCATTGTGCCTATATCTGCTCCTCGACATTTCAACGCCTACCGATACCAGAATTCTACCAATATCAATTTCATCCTATTTTCCAATCAATCCAGTACCCTATCGTAGTTGACGATGTCAAAATATTCAACATTTTGAGATAATCACTTGCTTTCCATATCCCCAGATAGATACGGGTAATCAATTGATCTTAGAAAACATTCGCGATTTGTGGCTACGATTAATACGAATAGGAGTTCGGAGCCAAGGGCAATGATCTTTCGACAGATCTGCATAGCAACTATTTCGTAGCTGTAGAGTCCTTTACATAGTAAACCTTAGTGCGGCCATCTTTTCCGATGAAAACTTCAGCATCCGATCGATCCAGTTCGGAAAGCCACTCTCTCTGAACCGTGTTCAATGCGCTGCTACTAGCCAAATCGATTTCTCCAGATGTAATCACCCACAAAGCATGATCACGGACTTCTGTCATTAACATGTCAATTTCAGTTTGGGTCTCAAGCAATTGACTTGATACGTAAATATCACGACGGCTTCCACTTTCGTCTAGATAAAGAAAATTCTTTGCATCAGAAAAGCTTCTTAACCAGTAGTCTACTCGTCCGATGTACCAAGCTTGCTCAAGCATGTCCACCGCGATGATAACATCATTATCTTTTGCATGTGCTCGCACAAACTGACCAGGATTTGCGTGGTCAGGACGGAAGGAGAACATGTGCACTGAACTATCAACAGATTGTCCGTGACTTATATTCATTATAGTAAAAGCCTGCAATAAGCCATGCTGTCCCAGCAAACCCGAAATAATCAACATGGAGGCTAAGACTAAAGATTTTTTTGGCCCACATTGAACACTGCGAAAGAGCCAATTGGTTAGCCTATGCAAACCAACTCCCGCAATTAACAGTATGAATGGATATAAGTGAAAAAAGTAACGGGTCGACCCCCATTTAGATACGGTACCAAGCACGAGAATAGGCAGAAGAATCGATAGAGTGAGAACTCGCACAGACTCTTCAGATGTGCCAAGTAAGATTAACCGAAAGACTGCAACCAAAGCGAAAATAGATACGATTGGAAATTGCCAACTGAGAAATAGTGTGTACGGATAGGGAAAGTAGAATAGCGATTTGATGCCTTGATATAAGCCTAGATCCACCACCATGAAACTTGCCCAAACCAAGGATACGATTATGCCAACAACTACCCAAATGCGATAGTGTACCAACAGTGTGATCACCGGTATCTGCAGGATCAGTAGAGCAACTGTTGTCGCTGCGATGGCCGCCCCAATTTGTCCCACGAATAGGGAGGACACAACTGTTCCAAAACAAAATGCTAGGGATATCTGTTCTGTCCAGCTATGTCTCTCGCGAGACGTCGCATTAAATTTCCAAAGAATCCACAACGCTACACATATTCCCACAAACAACGACAGGCCGAGAATCACAGGCGAGTAATTCGTGATAAAGATTGAACTAGTACCCGATTGGATTCTATTCGTCACATCTAGATTTCTGAACGCTCCATACGGAGGTGCAACAAAGTACTGATCGTACAACAAGAGCCCACCTGCACCTAATACGGCAAAACCGACTAGTGCGAGTGCGGAGACTGCAGCAGTCCCTTCATACAATAGGGGAAGAACTGCGAAAAGGACTACAAACATTCCAAGAAAATGGAGCGATGCTGTAACTATAAAGGCAATGATTCCTGCTGCTAAATAACGGCCACGGGCAGTCGTTGCCCAACGCCAAATGCTCCACGCAGCTAACACATAAAAGAATGTAAATGGAACATACATCCGCGCCATACGAGAAAAAACCAAGTGCCATTCGGATAATGCCAAGAAGAGTCCAGCCAAAAATGCAGGCCCCATACCAACAAATGTTCGCCCTAGAAAAAACAACATGGGAGCAGCTAGAATCCCAATTAGAGCACTCCCTAAGCGGTATGCCCCTTCACTTTCAGAGCCTAGTACATCAACGATCTTTGCATTCAGCCATGTGTAGGGAAGCGCCCGTCGATACTCCATGCCGCTAGGCATCTGTGCTTTCCCTTGCTTATTCAAGGATCGCGCTGCAAGTGCTGTGGTCTCTTCGTCTGCGTAAAAGCTTAGATCAGAGAGGTGAATCAATCGAAACGGCATACCCACTAGAATTAGCAGCACACAACCAATCCATAACCGATAAGTGATGGGCCATGAATCAACGAGACACCATGAATTTTGGGAGCAGACATTCGATTGCGGAGGGGCTAGAGTCATGATATTTTGAACAGCTCAATCGCGACGATTGGTGATGAAAGATCATGCACCACTACGAGTATCAGCTCACATACCTATCCAGCTTTACACAAGGTGTTGGTTGCCTCGTCTGAGCATGATGCTAAAGTACCGTGATGCGGGATGAGTGTCAAATGCCTTGCATGGGTGTCAGGTCATGTTACAAGCTTTGCTTCAAGATTTTTTTACTTGCACTATCTGATGCATCGGATGACCGCCATGTTCGGAGATCATGCAGTTCGACAAGCTACATTTCGACTACATTGGCAATCGCAGCCACAGGGAATGAGGCGACCTATGCTTTTTACCGAAAGAGGCCTGCCAGAAGTTCCTAGACGCTTGAATATATTACTAATGTTCATGCTTGTTACTGCTTGCACCAAACCCCAGCCACCCCAACTTCCGCCGTACCCTCCCAGTCAGACCATTGCCAGCTGGACACTGGATTTTTCAACGCATGTTCGGCGCGCTCAAGGTAGCGACAATTGGCCGTTGACTTGGTCAGATGATGGTCACCAATACACCGCCTTCGGTGACGGCGGCGGCTTCAAGGGGACAAATTCTGTCGGACGTGTAAGTCTTGGATTCGCCCGTTTGCAGGGGCATGCAAATGACTATAGTGGCCATAACTTATGGGGAGGTAAAGACGCTCCACAAGCAGCTCAGTTCAATGGAAAATCATATGGCATCCTGAGTTTGGATGGCGTCCTTTACGCCTGGGTAGGGCCAGGGTCAGGAACAGAGAGTTATCGTGAGGCACGTCTGTACCGGTCCCCTGACAAATCTCAGAGCTGGCAACCGGCATCTTGGAGCTTCGAAGCAGACGACGGCATCATCATGCCCACTATCCTGAACTACGGTTGTGATAATGCCAAAGCTCGTGACAGCTTTGTTTACCATTACTTCATCGGGCTCGCTAATATTCATTCGACTAAACTCGCAGTGCAAAAACCTGGCGCTATCTACCTTGCACGTGTTTCCGCCAACCACCTATTTACTTCCCGTGACGATTACCGCTGGTTCGCGGGCAAGGATACCATCGGCATACCACAATGGATTGCTGAGCCAGCGGAACGTCACCCAGTCTTCGAGGACGCAAACGGTGTTGGCTGGAACTTAAGCGTGAGCTACAACTCTGGATTGAAACGCTATCTTCTAGCAACCGAGCATACGGCTACCTGTGAAGGAAATCTGGGGCTTTTTGACGCACCTGAACCATGGGGGCCTTGGACTGTGGTGGCCTATCACGACCATGGTCAAAGAAATGCATTCGGCGCAGAAACCGATGTGGCATCAACCACGTTCTACTGGAATTTCGCCCCAGCCTGGATCAGCGACAACGGTGAAAATTTTACATTAGTTTTTACCGGAATCGGTGAGAACGACTCATGGAATTCAGTCCAAGGTCGCTTCACTCTCCACGGGTTGACCCCGCATTAATAAAACGCAACATTTTAGTGTTCCGATATCAACCATCAGTTAGCAACGAGCCTTGGGAAAATAGCCCCGGATGATTACAAGTACGTTCCCAACGGATCCAGAGTTAAAACCCTCAAACGCAGTTTCGCCGCTCGAGACAAACAAAAGCAATTAATTGCCATCACTAAAACACTAAACGCTGACACAACCGAAGGCGCACGAACTTGGTTCCCCATAATGGATACGGAACACTCAAAAGTTAGTCGCTCTCGGAAACGGCTTCTTTTAACGTTAACACTTCGCCTTCAGCTTTTCGATGACAACTGATGTGATAAATTCCTTGGGGAAAATAGACTTATAACGCGCAAGCACGCGAATAGGTACTGCTTTACGATAGACTTCAACGAGGCCTGATTCTTTTATCATCCTAATAAATCGAAATAAAGTCATCTTATTTAAACCACCTTCTACTTCAGAAAATACGGTGGCGCCGTCAGTCTTGAAATCTGCACGCCATCGCATGAGTGCCTTTTCAGAAAAAACCAGGTGAGCCCATGGAAACAGAGAGGGCAAATGTGCTCCCCTTGGATGAAACCACGGTGGGCCAAAAGAAATCCATATCTCACCTTGCGGTGCGAGGTGTTTTTTCATAATCCCAAGAACCGCCTCAGGGTTTTCGTAATGCTCAAAAGCATCCTGGCTAATGATAATATCAAATAGCCCAGATATTTCCGTAGTAAAAGTACAACACCTCTCGACACAACACTTTTTTGCGAAAGCACGAGCTTCATCTAAAACCGATTGACGGATGTCTATTCCAGTTACATGCCTAGCATCATTCAAGGCAATAGTAACCGCTTCGGCGCCTGTACCACATCCAAAATCGAGTACTGTTTTCCCTTGTATTTTTTCCCAAACATCTTTGCCGAAATGAGACTCAAGCTTGGAATTCTTTGCTAAATCAATCGGTGGCAACGCCGATGACCCTGGATCTAAAATCGCTTGTGTAGCTTTCACCAAAGGCTTGCTAGGCTTATTGACACTTACTGGGAAAAGTTTTTTCAATATCCAGTACTGAAGCATCATTCCCCCTTGATCAGATGGAAATAATTTTGCTTTACAAAGTTCTATGCGGACACTAACAATCAAAGCTCCAAAGAATCCACAACCTGGTCCACGTAATTTATCATCCACGTAGTGGTATCTATCTTGTCTTGTAACAGTTTTTGTCGACGGGACTGAAACAGACTTTTTAAGTCAGATTCTCGTAACAATTCACGGAGTTTACTCATGGCCTGCGCGGTTTCCTGAGTGGTGTAGTTGTAGACCAGCTGGTAATCTTTTTCTTCCTCGTCAGTGTAACCGCGCCCAGTATCACTGATAAAAAAAGCAGGAACACCAAGTACCGCAGCTTCACTCGCCATGGTCGCACTCTCCCCAATCAGCATGGCTGCATGAGCGATCGCATGGTGCATAATCTCGATAGGCAGGGAAAATCGGTAAGGCTCAAATTCGAGAGGCAGGGGCGACTCGCTGGAGATAAGTACACGACCATGCTCTGCTAACAACCGAACCAACTCCTGCTTGAACTCGAGATTCAGTCCAATTTCTCCGATATCATGTGAGGCCTGCCAAGACACGAAGCGCAGAATGAAATAGGGGCGATCCGGGTCCAGTCCCGCCGAACGTATTTTTTTCACGTCGGGCATAAACCGGTTCGGGTGAAGATAAGCCAGTTCATGGTAACTGGGATAGGTGACGTGATGACCATTCACCTTGCCTTGGTAGCAGTCAGGAGTACATACGGAATGGGCTAGAGGATAGACGAAACGGTTCGTGAGTTTGGCGTTTTCTGTATCGTAGAAGACAATGGCTGGCTTTTTAATCAATTTACCTACCTGCGCAATCGTAACTCCCATGATCCCGACCAGCACATCCGGCTTGAAACGAAGCGCAGCTGACCACATCCGTCCGTCGCGGACCAGCATTTCGATGAGTAATGATGTCTTTCTTTGGCCAAGCCGGCTAATGGAGATGTAGGGAATGTCGAACTTTTCCAACAGTTCGTTCGCACACTCTTTTTCCCGGCTTAACACTAGCACCTCATCCCCACGCGCCCGCCATTCCTGGATCGCATTCCGAAAAACGTGTACGTGAGCGGGATGGAGAATTTCTACTAGAAGACGCATGCTCGTTTAAGCTAACCGTTATTGGGCGCGAGAAATATGTGATTATTCTATAGGTGGTGAACTATGGCGTTGGATCCCAATACTTGAAACACCGTTGCGGAACTGTTGCTATACGTCTGTTGGATGCCCGGTGTATGAGATAGCTTTTGCTTGACCTCAGGTTCGCGTGCAATAATGTAAAGATTGCGTCCTGGAACCTCCGCGATTAACTGGTGGATCAACTTGGAGTATATTTTAGAATTATCCTTCAATAACAGCTGCTTCGCAAGGTAACGCCGTCTCTCCAGCACTTGCGGATCTGAGCCGTTTACCAACTCCAGAAACATTTTAGCCGTCATACTCCAACCATCACGGCCGTGAAGTTGCCCGCTATCTCGCCGCGCATCTAATCCAACAAACAATTGCCGTTGGGCAAAGGGAGGTACTGTTAAATAAGTATCGATAAACACAGCATTTGGTTTAGTCTCTTGGCGAATCCACTGATAAAGTGCTTGCTGATTTGGCTCCTGGTGGATGATCAGATTGCCTTCACAGACCACTGGATCCGAAACCGGGCCATAACCTGACACCACATTTCTCCAGATCACCCAGTTTACTGGCAACGACACAAAAAACAGCACCACCATTGCTGTGACCCACCGTCGCTCTAATAGTTTCTGCAGCAACAACGCCAGAATCAAGGCCAACGGGATCTCACTCATCGCCAAATATTTATATTCTGAATGGATCGGGATAAAAATCAACCAAAACATCACTTGCAAAGCTACCAGACATAGCAGGCAATACTGCATCATCGGTAGATGTGCACGGAATTTTTCCATCAATGTTTTTCTCATGAACCAAGCAAGCCCAATAGGCAACGTCATGGATGTCACAATGACCAAGGCATTTCGCAACAAGCCCCTAAATGAAATAATCTGCGGCATGGCACTGGCCGCTTTTCCATCTCCGATAGACCAAAACCATGGCATCACCACCGCGACACCAGCTATCAGAATTACCATCAAATAACCTCCTGTTTGGAAGGCACCGGGTATTCGAAGGTACCAAAGGTAGAGTGCAGCCAGACCAATACACACCAAAATTCCAGGCCAAACAACTGGATAAAGAAACGCAGCTCCAACAAAACCACTGGCGATCAGAAGGTAGCTCAATACACTACCTTTAACATTTGTTATCAACCGTAACAAACCTAAGAAAGCCACAGCAAAACATAACAGCCCCAATGAATTACTGTTAATACTTAAAAACTTGCCTAATAGAATGGTGCGGTTTTCGTTAGGTAGTGACAACATTAAAAAGGGTTCGCGTAACGGCCCATTGGCAAAAGGATTGCAGCCAACCAAGCTAATGAACACCGCGAGGATACGATAAGTTCGATCCGGAGAGAACAACCGGGCAATTCTTTCTAACACCAGAGAGAATAGCAACAAGCATAGAAGATTCGTAAAAACAAACCATCTTCCCGGTGCAACCGGAAGCACATGGATAAGTTGGCTAATCAGATAGTGATGGCCATAAGGGTAGTGAAGTGGTTCACCCGCTAGAAGTGGATTTTCCGGAGGTACTCCGCGTTGATCCAATTCATAGACAATGCTGGCGTGCATAAATCCATGAGCACTTATCACCTGCAGATTGATGTCTGCAGAAGCAATTATTACAGGCACCAGAAGTAAAAGCAACATCAACCACATTGGCCGATCTTGTCGTAACAACACGATAAATATTGCCACCCATAGTGTACAAAGCGATAAAATAACCACATAGGAAAGCATTCAACGAAAATCCATTGTTAATCCAGGATAAATGAGATACCAATAACCGTAAGCTAGTTCATAACATTTTCGCAGTGATCACTATGATGCAAATGAATAGGACTGTGATTCTGCTACCTTTATCAGTAATGGAAAATACGATGGGATCATCTGTCATTTCGTTACGATTCATTTTCAGCCACATCCGACAAATCCAATAGATGAAAGCGGGGAAAATTGGCCATAACAACATAGGTGATCGATAAATATCGCCCTCATAAGTGCTTTGGATAAACAGTGCCAATACCAATACCGCCATAAAGGCTGAAGCCACTCCTATGGTTTGTATTAAAGCATAATCGTCACGATAGTAATCTCGCCCACTGGTGGAAATGATATCACTTTCAAATAACAGTTTCATTTCTGTACAGCGTTTGAGTAGTGCCAGACTTAAAAATATAAACATTGAGAAAGCCAACAGCCAGAAAGAAAGCTCCACCCCCAATAACAGCGTACCGGCGATTATTCTGATCGTATAAAGGGATGCCAGTGCCAGCACATCTATTATTACATACTGTTTTAGCAGCAATGAATAGCTCAACGTGATCAAAAGGTAGCATGCCAGCGCGAGCTGGAATCCCCTGGGAGTAAAATGGACTAGTGACAACGCGGCTAAAAACAATATCAAAATGGCAAAAGCACCCACCTTGATTTGCAATTCACCACAGGCAAATGGGCGTTTGCATTTCCGGGGATGAGTACGGTCCGAATCTAGATCCAGAAGATCATTAAAGATGTAGGTGCTAGAAGCGAGTAAACCAAAGGCAATAAAACCCAGTAGTGCCAGAACAATGTTTTCCAAATTGATGTATGCATGGGAAACAAAAAGTGGCACAAAAATGAGAAGGTTTTTTAACCATTGAGACAAACGTAGAGCCTTAACCCAAATGTAAGGACCAGGTTTTGAGTCCTGCCAAATTTTTTTAACAGGTTCAGTAAGGGAGCGTTTCAAGGCCTTTGAACTTGGGTTTATTAGATAGCTTTCTTTTGCGAGTTTGAAAATCTCGAAATCGGAAACGTCGTTGCCCGCATAAGAGAATTCATTAGCGATCGCTTGACACTGTTTGGCCTTGACTTTTCCCTTCAGGTTCGTTTCTCTATCGCTGGCAATCACTCCATCGAATAGAGCAAAATTTGCTGCCACTTTTTCAGCATATTTCTTATTGCTTGCGGTAGCCAAATAGATACTTCGGCCACTCTGCTTCTGGTGTTTCAGGAAATCGATAAAGTCTTCATTACGGGGTAACAGAGAAAAGTCGGGCTCAGCGATTTGAGCAATTTTATACTTCAGGTACGCCTTACCTCGTAATAACCACAGTGGAAGTAAAAAAATAGTGAGCGGCGATATTTTTACGAGCTTCAATATCCCTTCATGGAGAAGATCGGTCTTGATCAGTGTCCCATCCAGATCGACAAACAACGGGCAATCAATGTCTACACCTGCCATAATAGGCATCCTTACAAATCAAATGGGAATAATGAAATACGAACTCGTCAGGTCTAGCGGTGCCGATCACTCAGTCTCTTCCAACGCTCTTTTTAGGAGCGAAACATAATCTGGCTTACCAGTGGACGTACGAGGCAGCGCATCAAGTACCATGTACTTTCTAGGTTGCATGTACTGGGACATGGTATTTCGAGCCATTTTTTTCAACTCATTTTGAGCGAAAGCCTTTCCATTGCTAGGAACGATTGCCGCCCACACTTCCTGTCCCAATAAGTCATGTGGCATGCCAAATACCGTGGCATGAGCTACTTGGCCAGATTGATAGAGCAGTTCTTCGACTTCCATCGGGCTCACACGTACCCCCATTGACTTGATTTGCTGGTCTTTTCGTCCCACGTAATAGATATAGCTTTCGTCGTCAACATAGCCCAAATCACCTGTGTAAACAGCACGAGCACTCGCATAGACAGATGGTGAATGTAGAGGGTCTCTTCGCAGCGATTCGGCGCTTGCTTTGGCATCCCCCCAATAACCGAGAAATACATAGTCACCCCTGTGTACTATCTCACCCTCCTCAAAAGGTGCCGCCTGGGAACCGTCCTCTCGTATCACCACGACATCTACGCCCGGAATAGGCAGGCCGATAGATGCTGACTTTTCCCGCAACTGATTCGGAGGAATATAGCAACTGCGATAAGTCTCAGTTAATCCATAGTTCAACACTAGCTGTGTAGTTTTAAATTGTTGCAACAAGGTGTCTATCAGTGGCTTGGAAAGTCTACCACCGGTATTGGTTAGTAACCGCAACGAAGATACATCCGTGGAGTCTATCGGCGACATGCCGCCCATCAAATAGGCAAATAAAGATGGGGTACCTGCCATCACGGTAGGACGTTGTTGTTCGATCGCCTTACACATGCCGAAGGGGTTATCCATAGTCGGCAATACTTGGGTAAGCCCGCAGAGCAGCGTCGTCAGTAACTGGCCATAGCCATAGTCAAAAGACCAGGGTACAGGACAAAGGATAATGTCTTCATCGCAAAACTGCAGATAGTTATATACGGAGCAGCAACCTCGGTAGAGGTTAGCATGTGATTGGATCACACCTTTGGGACGACCGGTGGAGCCGGAGGTAAACACGACTGATGCTGGATCGGTGGGTAATATCCTTTGGTTACCCATTTGATGTTGCCCGGTACCCGCGGGGACATCGTCTGTGTACAAGGATACTGAGTCACCTATATTTGCTGACGGTAATGGAGCACGATGCACCACAATCCTCGGCTCAACAATAGCAATGGCATGCTCCAGTTGCGGAGTCCGACAACCGCCATCCATCAACACAGGAATTGCCTGGCAACCCCATGCTGCCGTTAGTGCAGCGGCTAGATCAAAGCAATTCTCAACCCACAGCAAAATCCTTGAGTCTGGCTCAAGACCGGCAGCGATATAGCTAGCACGAAAATCTTCTGCCCGTTGGGCCAGATCAGCGAAGCTATGGATTTGCTCACCCATCACAATTGCCGGCCGGTCAGGCACCCGTCTGACGGTGTATTGAAAAGACTGCCACAGGTCATTCATCGTCTTTGCTTTGATCGCCCCCTGTCATTTTCATCGCGGCCACATATTGACCAAGTTCCTTGACCCTACGGGAGTCTTGTTGTGCGACAATATCCGAAACGACCACTGGTTCATATCCAAGGCGCTTCAGCAATGGATTGACCAGTGGTGCAAGACGCTTTATGGTCCAACCATCCAGACTGGTATAACGGCCTATCTGTTCTGTACTCACTTCGCTACTTCCATAGGTTTTCCAGTCACCAAGTCCAACCGAATCTTTCTTATTAAGTGCATCATCAACTAACGTTTCAGCTATCTTCTCTACACCCAAAAAACCATAGATGCGATCCATTTCAGCGGCAGGATCAGCAACTAGGTTTTCGTATTTCAACTGAATGCACCAATCGGGATGATCATTCACGAATTTGAGCATTCTGTCATTAGCGACACACCAAGCCTGCGCAAAGGCCTCAGATAATTGTTCGTGGCTTTTGACAAACTTATGCATTTCGGTAAGGAAAGCGTCCATCTTGATGGACAAATCCTTCATCGAACAGACCACATCCAAGGCGTGCCTCGACATGCAAATATAACGGCATTGGTCTGCGCATAGACGTTCGATGGCATCCAAATGAAAGACATCGACTGCCGTTTTTTCCACCCATAGTTCCTTACCGCACTTCGCTAATATACGTCGCCAATAGGAAAACAGGAATTCCCGCAAATCAGACAGCACTTCATCTTCTGAAAAACCAGAAAATCCCAGGCCAGGGACCACACCAACATGGAGGCCACCAGCGATTTCAGATTCTTCCAGAAACCGGCTAGCGGCTCCCAGAAGGTTGGTTTCTGAAGGGCATACAATTGCCGGGTGTGCATCCAATAGTCTGCGCAACAATGTTGTTCCGCTGCGCGGTGATCCGATAACTATCGCGCCTTCGAAAGTCTTATTCATACAATGACCTCAACCGATAGACGGTTTTTGATTACCCATTGGTGGATAGTGCTTATAACTTTCAGTCACATCCTCAACGATGGCCTTGCCGGCGGCCTGATCAACGAGAAACTCTTGTGGTTCTGGATGACTAATAAAACGTGTCGGACTAGCGGTCAATCCGTAAGCTCCTGAGGAAGCCAATGCCAGCACATCTCCTTTTGAAGTTTCCGGCAGGGTCACTCGGGCACCTAGAATATCAAATGAGGCACATAGTGGCCCCACCAGCATGTAGTCCGACTCGGCTGTAGCATCAGGCTTACTAAGATTCCAAAATCGCCAATCCCGGCGCATTACGGTACCCATCATTCCAGCTGCACTGAGATTATTATTGAAGCCGGCGTCGCAAAGACAAATATCTGTACCTCGGCTGTGCTTAGTTCCAACCACAGAGGTCAACATATAGCCAAAACTGCCTACTAGGTAACGTCCCATTTCCAGTACGAAACAAGTGTTTGCAAACCGACTATCAGACTTCATACTTTCTATGATCGGATTCATCGCCTGTGCCAGTACAGCAAGGCTCAAGGGCTCATCTCCCTCAAAGTAGGGAATACCGAAGCCCGAACCAAAAATTAGCTTGGTTGGACGCAAATCAAAGCGTTTAGAAAATTCCTGGAACAGTTTGGCAGAATTGACTACATTTTCGATAATGGCTTCGTGGTACAGTGAATTCCCCCCCGAGAATATGTGAAACCCCTTCAGCGACACCGATTTCAGTCTGTCTAACGCCGGTTTGATGTTGGCCAATTGCTCCTCGTCGATACCGAATTGGCTAGGACGGCCACCCATGTGCAAGCCAAAAAGCTTGGGGATCTGAATTGGGTTGATACGCAACAAATAATCCTGTGTACAACCGCGAACAGAGCACACATGGTTGAGTTCTTCGACCTCCTCCAAGGACTCGCAGATAAATGTACCAATGCCCTCTTCCACCGCGTTTTGAATTTCAAACTGACGTTTGGCTGGGCCGGAAAAACCAATTTCCTCTGCCTTAAAACCTGCGTCCAGACCCCTCATTACTTCTCCAAATGAGGAAACGTCTAGTTCTACACCGGTTTTGTTCAAGAGCCGCAGTAATTCTCGGTTGGGATTAGATTTTACTGCAAAACTAATCTTAAAGTGTTGGCCAAACTTCCGTTGCAGGTCAATCACCCGTTGGCGGATTGGCTCAGCGAAATACACAAAACTGGGGGTGCCATGTTGTCGGGCAACGTCTAGCAAAATGGCTTCCGCGAATTCGTCCATCGTTTTTACACCAACCGTTATTTATCCAAAATTTGTACTAGCTCAATCGCCCGGCCACATGCTGAAAAAGTCTCATTCAAGTTTGCTTTGTATGTAGGCCAATATGCGTTCCAAACTGTCAAAATTATCGAGGTTAACATCAGCGGAGCTGATTCGTATTTGATAAGTATCTTCAATATATGAAAGCAGCGACACCAATGAAAACGAATCAATGATACCCGAACTGAACAGTGGGCTATTTACAACGATTCCGCTATTGTCGATACCCAAGTCTTCGCTCATGAATGCGGTGATTCCTTCGATGATTTTAGACATCGTTATTCTCCAAAGTCCAGCAAGGTTAATTGTACAAAAGGGGATAGTTTTTCTAGTACGCTGACAAGTAAAAACAATCTTTAGGTAGGCAGATCGATGAAAACCAATTTCGCCAATACGCGTATTATGTGGTAATTATTACTGGCCCCATCGACTGCAGTAAGTACTGAGCCACCCGATACAAAAGCTAACGTAAGTGGAATGCCCAAGAACTTGCCATAGGGACGATCCAATCCTTTCCAGTTACGGCGCCGCCGGTAGCGACTCCAATAACCGAATACAGAAATACCCGTAGCATGATAAAGACCCCAGGCCAGCCACGCCAAAGAACCAGAATGCCACAGTCCAATAGAACAGAATGTCAGGTAAGTTGCTACATAGGGATTACGAGTGAGACCAATCACGGGCATGTAGATATAACTAAGACACCAGCCTGCCAGACTCATATGCCAACGTTTCCAGAACACGCTGATATTCTCTGACAAAATGGGCCAGTTAAAATTTTCCATGATACGCAATCCAAACAGACGACTGCTGCCTATAGCAATATCAGAATAGGCACTGAAATCCAGATACATATTGAGAAAAGAGAGAAAGCAAAAAAACCACACCTTATAGGATGGCAGAGTATGTAGCTGCGTAAATAACGTCGCCCCGTCCAATATTTTATCGAACAGAGGTAACAGAATCAGATTGCCTAGCACTAGTTTTTTGATCAAACCATGAATAATTCGAGTTAAACCTTCAACAGCGAATTTTGTTTTCCATACTGAAGACCGGTTACTCTGGAAGTGATCAAAACGTTCAATGGGTCCAGCAGTAAAAATCGGCAAAAGGAATATATAACAGAGAAAGTCTTGTATCGGATGCGGATTGATATTGCCCCGACTTACCTCTAGGGCATAGTGGATCAGCTTGAAAGTGAAATAGCTGATACCTAGCGGTATCACAATCTTTTGAAGTAGGGGCTCATCAGAAAATGCTACGATGATTCGAGGCACATACTTGAAATAAGCCAGATAACCAAAGCTAGCAGCAATCAGTAGCGGCAGCACCCAACTTGACTTGGGCGATTCTTTAGCACTGGGTGAGAAAAAGTAAAAGCACAAGGACCAGCCCAGCAATACTAATATGCCAACTGGCTCCAAGGTCATTAGATAGACAAAGGAGACAAAGGCTAAAAAGCCCATCCTCATGGATGCCGATAATAACCAAAATACTGGAATCGCAATGGCCAATAACAGCCAAAAATTCTGGTCCCTAATCATGGTAAGCTCCTGGAAGTCTAATTCAGAAGCCTTGATACCTGAAAATTTGCGTGCCTATCTGACTCGACAAAAGTTCCACGATGGCAATAAAAAGTCCAAGCCCCAGGAATACGCCCTGCACCACTGCCCCACAAAGAAACCCCAATTTCTCCCATGTCATTTTACATGCTCCTTTTGTGCTGCTGATATTCCTTGAAAAGATCCGCAATTTTACTAACCACCGATTGTGAGGCTCTACGAACAGTCTCGGGATCATTTAAATGGGCCCAATCATAAAACGCTGTCGGCTTAAGAGCCAGCAATTTTTCCATCACAACGTAGCGAATGTCATGCTCTCGAGAAAACTCGTGCATTCGTTGCTCATGCTGACTAATTAATCCTTGCAATGAATACACTTCGATAAAACTCGGATTTATTGGCATTTCCACCAATACCAACTTCAGTTTAGTACGTAGCTGTACGGCCTTCACTAAGGCATCCAAAATCGTGAAATTGGCTTTGCGGTTAACTTCGTACAATTCGAATCGATTCTGCACCTTGACACTCTGATCCATATACTGGTCACGTGGTAGTGGATACCGCCCAATGTACCAACTGTCCACCATCTGTGGGGCACTATCTGTCGTCACATTGCTGGCAATCGCTCTTACTCTTCCCAATAAGAATCTGATGTTGTCGAGCGCGTAGATTCCAGTTTCCCTTCGCTTGGGTGCAATTGTAAGAATTGCTGCTGTCTCGTTCTGAACTTGCGATTGGAACGCCAGTCGGGGTTTGCGTATCCTCTGTAATAATTCGTCGCGACTGGTTGTGAATTGACCGGGTGAAACGCCCAACATCAGGACACCCCTGGCACCAACTGGCAAAGTGTCGATAAAAGCCAGGCTATCCCACAGCAGTTGTCTACTAGTGCACAATTTAACCACCTCCACGCCACCCAAGCCGGCGTTAGCGAGTGTATCGCGTAAGTCTCCTTCCAAAAAGGTCGCACGCATGGTGGAGCCGCCCAGCAAGATCAACTTAGGTATTTGTGGTCTCTCCGATTTGAGTCTCAGTGCTCGAGTAGATGAAAATACATCGTAGTCCCGGTTTGTTGCAGCGAAGATCACATCTCCAGAGTGGCTCATAAACTCGGCAGTGATGGCAAACGCAAGTAGTATGAAGGTGCCAGTTGATACACCACACGCAATGATAATAGCAGTGAGTGATGGACGCGTGAGACCATGCCAAAAATGCTGCATCTTAAAATCCAATACTGACTTGCCTTTGCTCTACTCATGAGGAAAATCGTGGCGAATAACATGGGGTGAGCCGTCAATCTAGTATAACCTCTGGTGGGAGATAGGTATGCGATATTGGCTCACTTTTTTCGGTTGAAATTCGCGCCTCGCATGGTATCTTTGCACTTGTCATTAAAAGGCAGAATGCTCTACGAACTGGTGTCAGATCCTCTAACCTGAGAAACCGAGGAATCGAATTGTTCGAAGCCATTGACTTCAGCCGGCCATTGACTCCAGCCTGATCGACGCAAGCCGTATCAAGATATAATTCACTCACTCGACTGTTCGAAGTCTGAGATAATGTCATGCGCGACTCTCTACAACAACAAAAAGCTGACGCCCGCGGCCCAGATAAGGGCAAGCAGACAGACGCAGTGCCCTACGACGAGAAGAACTTTTTCGAAAGTTACTACAAGGCAACGACAAGAGGCCCCATTACCGATCGGGATACAATCGGAGCCATATCGCAAATGGAGGCTCGATTCCACTACAATGCCGTTGAGAATGCCATCCTCCGAGGGCTTTCCCGTCGTACACCCCCGCCACCTCAGGCTATGGTGGCCGCCTGGGAGGCTCTCAGTTCACGTCACAAACTACGTCTCCTAGATATCGGTTCGGGCACTGGACACTGGATCGAGTTCATGCAGACCGCAGCCCAGGTAAACGACGTTGTAGGTGTAGAAATCGCTGAAAGTATGTATCAATGCCTCAAGCAAAACTACGAGGGATCCAAGAGAGTACGCATCCTCAATACGGATGTTGCCGACCCAGGATTTGGTATTGATAACGTCGGTGGAACTGTCGATTATATCACCGCCATCGGTGTCATGTTCCACATCGTGGATGATGGTCGGTGGCGACAAGCCTTAGTAAACTTGGCCCATCTATTGAACGACGACGGACTTCTCATCGTCGGTGGAGACTTTGGACAACGGACCGCCAATGTCCAGTTCCACTGCGTTGATTCTTTTCACAACTGGAAGGAACAGATTGCTGTCGCGAATGGTCCATGTCGGATCAACAAGCGAATCCGCTCCCTCGACGACTGGACGGTTGCTGCCACTTCCGCTGGGCTGAAAGTTGTCGAAGTAGTCCGGACCGAACGATGCGAGCGTTTGACCACCCCGGAGAACGACGTGCTGTTCCTGGAAAAAATCTGATTCACCCGGGAGGGTTCAATTATCATCGACTGAGAGGCTACAGAATTCGATACTCTATACTATGCCCAAAAAATGAGATCTAAATTGGGTTATTCGACATCATGTGGGAGCTTAGCTTGCAAGTGACGGGCGAGTGCTCTTGAAAACAATCCTGCTCCTCGTCTGTTCATATGAATACCGTCACGAAATTCATCCAACGTCAATCCGGCTTCCATCCGAGCATCTGCATAGAGTGAACCGGTAGATTGAATGATTCCAATGAGTTCTGCATCGATGGAATAAGGTTGGCTTGCGGGCATTGGCACTGCGATCACGATGACCCCGTGACTTCTTGCCAATAACATAAGGCGCTCTAATTGTTGATAGCTGCCAGCAACAAGGGAAGAAGTCTCGTCTGGAATGGGCGTGGTACTTGCAGTATGGATGGCGGTCTCTCCACTATGATAGTGAGGGATAAGAATGTCGAAAACAGCTTGCCGGACCTTATCTCGATTGGCGAATGAAGTACTTGCGTAGGCATGCAGAAACTCTGTCCTATCTCCAAAATCATGAAAGTCGTTGAAGAGAACTCCAGGGATATCATTCACATCGCAGAAATTGACGAGTCGCCCAATGGTCACAGGAAAGTCATCCTGGACCGAAGTGATATTGAAGGGGAGTATCAAGACATCGGGTAGACGTGCCGTATCGACAAAGAAATGCTTGAAAATGTGAAACCATTCACACGACCCTGAGCCTGGAAAATGGCGGACCTGAATATGTACAGGAGTGACTCCACTTTGAGCCAGTTCTTTGGTAAATGCTGCGGCGTCGAAGCCCGCGTTAGTCAGGGAGTTTCCAAGGACAACAAATCGCATCCCTTCAGCGGCAGCCATAGTACGGGCATTGACAGGAATTTCATGTGTGCGACGAAGCTCTAAGGAGAATGCAGGGCCAAAAATCCGCATACTAACTTCAGCGGCTAGCAATACGCAGAGAAGGACAGCGAGTACCTTGATTTCAGATTTAGAACTGGAAATAGATGAACGCATGTTGAATCCTTGGCATAAAAAACCACATCATCAGTATACCGTAAGAGTAGGCTGCACTCCGAAAGCCCCAGTGGATTTCGGTCAATGCAAGTAGATTGCCTTTTCGTTCAATCCAATATTCGAACAAGATGAGCGGCAGGACATAGAAGGCGATCATACCAGAAGCGAACAAACCGAAATCTGTAATGCGGAAATCGGTGAACAGTCGCATGAACATTCTGACAGCCTGCGTAATCGTGTCTGCACGGAAGAACAACCAACTGATGCACACGAGATGGAACATGATGAAAATTGCGAGCAATTTCTGCCACCATGAGTGCATTGTTAAGACCTTAGTGGAATTGCTTTTAAAGAATAGAAATCGGTGCAAACACAAAATGAATCCGTGAAAAGCACCCCAGGCGATAAATGTCCAGTTAGCTCCATGCCAAAGGCCACCCAACAACATCGTGAGTCCGAGATTGCGATACGTATTGATCTTGCTCCCACGACTCCCACCGAGTGGGATATACAAGTAGTCGCGGAGCCAGGTGGACAGGCTGATATGCCATCGTTGCCAGAACTCGCGCGGCGACTGTGCAAAATAGGGCATTCGAAAATTGACCATTAAGTCGAAACCTAGCCATTTCGCAACGCCACGTGCAATGGCCGAATATCCAGAAAAGTCACAATAGATCTGAAAAGCGAAGGCGTAAACTCCAAGAAGAACTTCAAATCCACTGAGCGAATCGAGGTCTTGAGAGAAAATGGTGTTCGCAACAGAGGCCATATTGTCAGCGACGACCATCTTCTTGAAAAGGCCCAGCATTACCAGGTAGAGTCCTTCAGAGTAGTCACTCGAGCGAATCGTGCGAGGCTGGAGCACCTGTGGTAGCAAATGAGAAGATCGCTCGATTGGTCCCGCCACCAATTGAGGAAAGAAGGAGACATACAAGGCAAAATCCCAGAAGTGCGTTGTGTAAGGTGTCTTTCCCCGATAGACATCGATGGTATAGCTCAAGGTCTGGAATGTGTAAAAGGAGATTCCGACCGGTAGCAAAATGTGAATCAATGGTGGAGTGATCGAAACCCCATACTGCTCTAGAAAGATAACAAATTCACCTACAAAGAAATCATAGTATTTATACATGCCCAGCATGCCCAAACTGACCACAAGAGCGATGGTCAGAAGAATTTTGCGACGCCGGATAGAATCTGAAGTACCAATGCCGATTGCTGTGAGATAATTAACAACGGTGGCAATGAGGATCAGGATTAGGAAGCGAACGTCCCACCAGCCATAGAAAACATAGCTAGCCACAAGCAGCATGCGGTTCTGCCAGCCATGGTTCAGCCATTGGTAGAGGACAAAAACAATCGCAAAGAAAAGCCAAAAAATGTAACTGTTAAAAAGCATGTCTCTAGGGAATAAATATTTCCAATTGGGGTATTTGCAACTACACTAAATTAGGGTATACACGAAACCTAGGATGACTCTGACGTCTAGGTTTTCTAGGATGGAAACAAGGTATTATAACCGATTTACGAGCTGATTAATCGCAACGTGAACCTGGAGTTCACTACCTCCTCTTCATCCCTGACCCTATTCTTAACATGACTAGAAAACTCTCGGTATTGTCTTGGTTCATCCAACCACGAGTTGCCCTTAGGTTTTTGTGTGCAACAAGTGTTTTGTTGACCGTCATGACAACTAGACTGATTGCGACTGCTCCCTATCCACAAAGCACCTATATCGACAGTGTCACTTGGGACTGGGACTCCGTTGTCAGGCGCGCGGGAGGCAGTGATAACTGGCCAATTACCTGGGCAGACAATGGTCATCAATATACTTCCTGGGGTGACGGTGGTGGGTTTGGAGGCACCCGTGTCAGCTTGGGAGTTGCTCGCATTGAAGGATCAGCGGACAGCTTTACGGGAATCAATGTCTGGGGTGGAGACAATGCGGAGAACCCGGCACAGTTTGATGGAAAGAGCTACGGCATCCTTTCGGTCGATGGGGATCTTTACCAGTGGCTCCGTCAAACCGACAAAGTCGGTGGTGGTGAAACGCACGGCCGACTTGCAAAATCAACCGACCATGGGGCAACCTGGACACGAGCCGATTGGGACTATGGAGCATCTACTATATCCGGTGTCTTCTCAGAAACAATACTCAACTTTGGGCAGGATTATGCTGGCGCTCGGGACGACTATGTCTACAGCTACCTGACTCACAGCAAGGCTGGTGGTGGCTTCAATATTGTCAAAATTAATGCCTCGGGAAGTCCTGATTCGAGCGGAACAGGAAAAATCAATTTAGCCCGCGTTCCCAAAGATCAAATCATGAGCCAAGGAGCTTATGAGTATTATACTGGTGACATTGGCGGAACCCCCCAATGGTCTTCCGACTTAACTCAACGTGCCCCAGTCTTCGAAGACCCCAATGGCGTTGGCTGGAATGCAAGCGTGAGCTACAACGCAGGACTGGGACGCTACCTTTTGATGACCGAACATTTCGCCGGCGGTATTAACCAATTTACAGGCAACCTGGGGCTATTCGAGTCAACAGAACCTTGGGGGCCCTGGAAAACTATTGAATATGTAGAAAACGACGACTGGGGAGGCTTTGGCAGTACTTTCTTCTGGAATTTTTCAAACAAGTGGACTAGTCCCCGATCAAGCGAATAAAGAGCGTAAGTTCTACTTGTTTTTGGAATCGAGCTTAATGCGCACCGAAATCGTATGGCATCGCGTATCGCCTCTTTGTTCGCTTGAGAATAATTGGTCGGTT
>JBDOMT010000246.1:0-28876 GCA_039831705.1 Pirellulales bacterium
GAGCGGGCATTTGGGCCCTGTTACCTCCTGATGAGGAAGCCCTGTTTGCCAAAGCAAAACCGTTGATGGAATCCGACGACCCGGGGGATTGGCGACGTGCCAAGAACCAGTACCTGGATTCCTTCCTAGAGCGATTTCCCGAGAGTCGACATGGCGAACAGATTGAGCAATTTGAACAACGGTTGGCTATGCACCGTGCGGAAACACGTTTCAAAAATAATGAACGACTGGGGCGGCCGGCGCGCAGCGAGGCAGAGCGCCGTTTTGCAGAAGCGATGAGATTCGAACGTTTTGGCGATCGTTTAACGGCTTGGCAAAAATACGAGGCCCTCGTGGTCCTGTTTGAATCGAGCCAAGACCCAGTGGATCACGCTTTTATCGACCTGGCACGACGCCAGATTGGTCGAATTCAGGGTGCCAACGGGGGTCAAACTGGACAGACGCAGCTAATTGAAGAGAAATTGACTCAAGCCCAGACGCTCATCGACACAGGCAATCCGTTGAAGGCCCGGCGTCTCCTGCACGGAATCGTGTCACTCTACGATGGCAATCGCGAATTGAGACCCTTGGTCAAGCAAGCTCAAGAAGCTATGCGACGACTTGACCTCTAAAGTGGATTCGCCCGGGCCGCCGTTGTCCTCAGGTGCAAGGCCGTCTATAATCGCCGGTTCGTTTTTCCCATAAACCCCAATCGACGCCATTTAAGCCGGTTTTGTTGAGTTCCCCCGTACCTGGATGGTTAACATGCGTTTTTGGTTGCTGGATCGGATATGCTCTTATGAGCCGAACACAGAGCTGACAGCAACTAAAAACGTTTCGCTCACAGAAGAATACCTGGCGGATCATTTTCCGGCATTCCCTGTTTTACCGGGCGTTTTCATGCTGGAAGCGGCAACTCAAGCGGGCGCGTGGCTGGTACGTTTAAGCGAAGATTTCGCCCATAGTGTGATCGTTTTACAGGAAGCTAAAGGGGTGAAATTTGCCGACTTTGTGACTCCCGGCAACACATTGCGGATGTGCATGAAGCAGACAAAACGTGAAGGAAATTTAGTGCATATGCGCTTTCGGGGGGAGGTAGATGGACGCTCTTGTGTCAATGGCAAACTGGTGCTTGAGTGTTCTAATTTAGTAGAGGATGAAACCGTGGCGGACAGATCCGCCGAGAATGCTCTCATCGATCAACTCATGGTGGATGCGTTTCGAACCCAAGCCGGTATTCTAACAAGGGGCATCCAAACAAGAGACATCGAGACTATCGAAGCGGGTCAAGTAAATGTAACGAAGTAACCGATGTCCAAGCCTCACTTTGTGAAGCGTCACAATTTAATTTTTTATTGTAACAAAACTCATTCGTTGTAGGAGATGAAGTAGCGATGCCATCGCAAGAAGAAATTTTCGAAAAAGTACGCGAGGCCCTGGTTGACGCGTTAGGTGTGGACGACGACGAAGTGCTTTCCGAAGCCACACTACAGGGAGATTTAGATGCCGAGTCGATTGATTTTCTCGACATTGTATTCCGGCTGGAAAAGAGTTTTGATATCAAAATTGAACGGGGCGAGTTGTTCCCCGAAGATATTCTAACGGACGCCGAATATGTGCAGGAAGGCAAGGTGAATGAGGCCGGTATCGCCAAGCTCAAGGAGCGTATGCCTTTTGCTGATTTGAGCAAATTCGAAGCCGATCCGGTCGTACAAAATCTAGGCCAGCAACTAACGGTTCAGGACATGTGCCGATTTGTCGAGCATAAGCTGTCAACCACATAGCGAGATGTTTTTCCATGCGGTGGTTCTGGATAGATCGTTTTACCCAATTTGTAAGTAGCCAGAGGGCGACTGCCGTAAAGTGTGTGTCGTTGGGGGAAGATCATCTGCACGACCACATGCCCGGCTTTCCGATCATGCCCAGTTCGCTGGTAACTGAAGGCTTGGCCCAGGCAGGCGGCCTGCTGGTGAGTGAACACTACGGTTTTCAGGAATTGGTGGTACTGGGCAAGATCTCACGAACCCGTTTTTATGGTCACGTTCGACCTGGCCAGATCCTGACTTACCGAATTGAAACCGATACGCTTCGGGACGATGGGGCTGCGGTAACAGCGACTGCTCATGTGGAGGACAAACTTCACGCTGAGGCACAGCTGTTTTTTGCCCGTATTGGAGAAGCGAATCAAGTATCCAATGACCGGCAACTATTCCATAAACGTGATCTATTACATTGGCTCAGCCTGGTCGGCGTGTTTGAAGTGGGTGTACACCCCGATGGCTCCCGGTTGCGACTGGCCGATTATCCACTGGTCGATTGTTCACGGGCCGACTCTTCTCGCGAGGGGCCTTCAAACGACAAGGAGATCCCATGCGCCGGCGCGTCGTAGTAACCGGAATCGGCTGTATTAACCCGATGGGGCACGATGTTGTCACCATGTGGGAAAGTCTGGTGGCCGCTCAGAGTGGAGTGGGTCGAATATCGTTGTTCGATGCTAGCAGTTTTCCTACACAAATTGCTGCTGAAGTTCGCGATTGGCAAATTGATGCCGAAGGTGAGGAGGTGGCCGTTTGGGAGCCTCGTGGACGGCATACCCGATTTGCCGTGGGGGCCGCCAAGCAGGCAATGCGTGAGGCGGATGTTCTGGGAAAAGTTGAGCCGACCCGATTTGGCGTTTATCTGGGAGCTGGTGAAGGGCAACAGGAGTTTTTTCGCTTCGCACAAATGATGTGTGCAGCAGTAGGTGAAGATGGCCAATGTGATTTGAAGCAATTTGTTGAGGCGGGCCTGGAAATCCTGGATCCCGTAGCGGAATTGGAGCAGGAACCGAACATGCCCTCCGGCTATTTAGCCGGTCTGTTTAACGCACAGGGGCCCAACGTAAACTGCCTTACCGCTTGTGCCGCCAGCAGCCAGGCAATTGGCGAAGCGACCGAGTTGATTCGTAATGGCGAAACCGATGTCATGCTTTCGGGTGGAACGCATAGCATGATCCATCCCTTTGGGGTAACTGGATTTAATTTACTCACGGCGCTGAGTGAGCGCAATGACGAGCCACAACGGGCCTCTCGACCCTTCGACCTGAACCGAGATGGCTTTGTGCTGGGTGAGGGTGCAGCGATGCTAGTGCTCGAAGAATTCGAGCACGCTCGCAGGAGGGGGGCAGAAATTCATGGTGAAATTCTGGGCTATGGTACCACCGCGGACGCATTTCGTATTACCGATACCCACCCCGAAGGCCGCGGAGCGATCAGCTGTATCCAAATGGCATTGGCCGACGCAGACATGGGGGCAGAAGACATCGGTTATATCAACGCGCATGGCACTAGCACGGCTGTTAACGATAAGGTGGAAACCTTAGCCATTCGCAAAGTGTTTGGCGATCAAGCTGACAAAATCCCCGTTTCCAGCACCAAGAGCATGATGGGACACTTGATTGCCGCAGCTGGAGCAACGGAACTGATCGTTTGCCTGCTGGCTTTGCGCGACCAGGTGGCTCCCCCCACGATCAACTACGAAACCCCCGACCCGGTTTGTAATTTGGACTACGTTCCGGGTGAGTCTCGCCAAGTAACCTGCCGAGCTACACTTTCCAACAGTTTTGGCTTTGGTGGCCAAAACATTTCTCTGATTGCTGGAAAAGTATAAAAAAGGCCGTCCAACGAGCTTCCCTGCGCATTTAGACGGCCAGTCTTTTGCAAGCATCCATGCCTGCGATCTTCGTTGTTCGTACATCAAACATGTTTAATACGGCCCAATGGACGGCGGGTTGTTTTGCAGAAAGTCGCGTGGGCCTCGAACTGTGTAATAGGGATAAGCCACCTGGCCAACTGGTGGGCCAGGGTTAAACATGACCGGTTCAGGGTAGCCACCCGAATGAGGACAAAGGCATTTACCAAGGCCGCAATTCCCACACAGACCACTACCAGCTTGACCGCCACACGAATCGTTTGGCCCGCATGTTCCTGCTCCGTTGTCGCAGCAGCCTGCACTCCCATCGCATGACTCTGAACAGTTGCCAGCGCAATTGTCATTGCATAACGTACGGACGATCATTGGTCGTGGTGCTTGCTGTGATCGCGTGACATGACATCCCTGACCGCAATCTCGACATGCCAATTGGGCACATCCACTGGCGGCAAGGCAGAGTACAGCCACGTAGACCTTCAAATATTTCATCAGAATTCCCCCCCAGGTTACCTAGATGCCATCAGGGCATCCTATCGATCACGCCAACCTGCATGCATTTATCGCACAGCACCTCGGCAGGCCGTACAACTGGTATCGGCGTCAAGGTCGACAGAATCCAGAAAATCGAACTAACCATACGCGGGTATGTGCTATTGGTTGCTGCAAGCCGATCTGCTACAAACTCGCCTCCACCTCATCCGCTCATATGCTGGCAAGGCTAGCAGGCAGTCTTCCTTTGCAATCGAATTTCACCTAGCCAAACAAACCTGGTGCCCTTTCCGATACCTCCCTTTTCTAGTTGGCCCCTTTCTAAGCTGTTGCCCTGATGACAAATTTCGCCCGCGTACTTCGCATCGCTTTGCGACATCGGTTCACCGTGTTTGCATCACTGCTTTGCTCACTCGCAGTGGCCCTGCTATGGGGTGGCAACATCACGGCCATCTATCCGATTGTGGATATCGTGATGGACGACAAGGCCATTCCCGAGTGGATTGATGAAAAACTGGCGTTTACACAGACGAAGATTGATAAGCTGGTGTCTGAACGGGATCTCTGCAAGCAACAGTTGAGCGAGGCAACTTCAGGCAGAAACTCGGAAATCGAGTTGGTCCTGCGTAATAAGCAAGAGCAATTGGAAGCAACACAAGATAATTGGGAATACCTCCTGCTCCAGCGGACGCAGCCTTGGGCTCATCGCTACTTGCCAGTGACACCTTTTCATACGTTGGTGTTAGTCTGCATGGGACTTCTGGTAGGAACGGCAATCAAAAGCATATTTCGATTAACCGGTTATTACTGCACAGCCCGATTAGGTCACCTCACGGCCTTTGAACTGCGTAAAGATTTTTATCGCCGCACCCTACGTCTGGACTTAGGCACTTTCTCCCAAACAGGCCCGGGCGACTTAATGAACCGCTTCACGGGCGATGTGGGAGTCGTCTCGACTGGCACGCAAACTGTCTTTGGCCTGGCGATTCGAGAACCATTGAAGATGATCGTTTGTTTGGCTGGTGCGGCATGGGTCAGTTGGCAGCTGTTGATGCTGACACTGGTTTTGGCTCCCATGGCTGCATATGCCATTTACTGGCTCGCGAAAGCACTCAAGCGCGCGAACCGTCGCGCCTTGGAAGAATTGTCGAGTGTTTACGACCGCTTGGGGGAAACCTTTAGCAGTCTAAAAGTGATTCAAGCATTCACCATGGAGTCACGCGAGCGGAGCCGATTTCATCAGGCATCGAAACTATACTATCAACGTTCGATGAAAATCACTCGCTATGACGCGATGGTCAGTCCGTTAACCGAGACAATGGGAATTGGCATTATTATCGCCGCGACGTTGGCGGGCGGGTACCTGGTACTCAATCAGCGAACCCACTTGTTTGGCATGAAAATCAGCCATGAACCTCTCACGCATGGAATGCTGACGCTCTTTTATGGATTCCTGGCCGGAGCCAGCGATCCTGTGCGCCGGCTGTCGAATGTATTCAATGGTTTGCAAAGAGCGGCGGCTGCCAGTGATCACCTGTACGAATTGCTCGACCGTGATACGCAAGTGGTCGATCCCCAAGTGCCTGCGCCCTTGGCCACCCGCTTGGGCCGCATTCAATTTCGAGATGTAACGTTTGCCTACAAGCCAGAAGAACTGGTGCTCGACCATGTCGATTTGCAAATCACCTGCGGGGAAACCGTAGCCATCGTGGGACCCAACGGCTGTGGCAAATCGACTTTGGCGAACCTGCTACCCCGATTTTATGATCCAACGGAAGGCGCTGTAACTTTCGATGGAACCGATCTGCGCAACGTGCGTGTGCGTGACGTGCGTAAACGTATTGGTATCGTAACCCAGGAGAGTGTGTTGTTCGACGATACCATCATGAACAACATTCGCTATGGTTCGCCTTGGGCTACCGATGAACAGGTTTGCAAAGCGGCAAAACGGGCGCATGCGCACAAATTTATCACTGACAAACTTGCTGAGGGCTATCAAACGCATGTCGGCACGAGTGGCAACCGGCTCTCCGGCGGTCAGCGTCAGCGTATCGCCTTGGCACGTGCCATACTTCGTGACCCCGAGATTCTCATTCTCGACGAAGCAACTAGTCAGATCGATGTGGAGAGCGAACGTCTAATCCACCAGGTACTAAAAAAATTCATACAGGGTCGCACCGTGTTCATGATCACCCATCGCCCCAGCTCTCTGGCGCTGGCTGATCGAATCGTGGTAATGAACCATGGACGGATCGTCGACGTGGGCAGTTTCGAAGAGTTGTCCGACCGTTGCGATCTGTTTCGTCGGCTATCACATCTCGACCAACGCAAAAGCGCTTGAGTGAGTCGAGAGGCTAGCCCCCAGCTTTTACTGCGTATCCGGAAACTAACGCGTTTCGGCCGATTCTCTACAATCTCAATTATGGTTGAAACGTGTATTAGATAGGCCTATTGGCCAAGTGCTCACTGGTGGTCTAAAATGGTTTGCGAGAGCAAGAAGAAAATTCGTGCCTTCAACACTCTCAATTCTCAACTCTCAACTCTCAACTTTGATGTCCCACCAGCTCCATACGCAACATGAGCGCACCTTTGAGCAGAACCGGTTTGTCTACCCGGTGCTCAGTCGTCGTGCGGGCGGGTTGAGCCTGGGGGTCAATCTCAATCCAGACAAAATCTGCAACTTTGATTGCATCTATTGCCAAGTCGATCGGACCGGGCAGCGAGAAATGCCTTTTGTTGAAATGGACCGATTGACCATGGAATTGGAGCAGATGCTGGAGTGGGTCGAAAGTGGACAGATCTATGAATCGGGCAAGTTCAGCTCGACACCCCAGGCACTTCGCAGGCTCAATGACATTGCTTTTTCTGGCGATGGGGAACCTACGACTTATCAAAATTTTGACGCCATCATCGGTGCGTGTGCTGAATTGAAGAAGTCCGCCGGGGCGGATCTTGTCAAAATGGTATTGATCACCAATGCCAGCATGTTCCATCGTCCCCATGTGGTGCGCGGTTTGAAAATTTTGGATGTCCATCGGGGAGAGATCTGGGCCAAGCTTGATGCGGGCACCGAAGCCTACTATCACCAGATCTGCCGCACGCCAATTTCTTGGCAACAGATCCTGATAAACATCACCCAGGCTGCCCGTATCCGGCCTCTGGTAATTCAGTCGTTGTTCATGCGAGTGGACGGCGTGCCTCCCTCAACAGAAGAGTTGGAGGCGTATTGCCACCGGTTGCAAGAAATCGTAGCTGCTGGGGGACAATTGTCCCTGATACAAATCTATACTGTCGCGCGCAAGCCGGCTGAAAGTTGTGTGTCTCCCCTGCAAGAGTCCGAGGTCGAGGCGATAGGTGACCTGGTTCGTCAGCGTACAGGCCTGCAAACCGCCGTTTTCCCCGGCACTACCGAAATTATTAAATCTCGAACCAGAGGAACTACCGATGTCGTCGAATGACCAAACCCACCATGAATGGGAATCGCCTTTTTCTTTGGATCAAACCCAATTAAGTGCTTTTCAAGATCATGGTGTTGCCAAAATTAAAGACTTCTTTTCTGCAGAATCAATAGAAACTTTACGCCAGGAAGTGATTCAGGTAGTGAACCAATTAGGTTCGTCAGTCGACAACGACCAACCCAATGCCCCGGCCTAATGGCAGGCGACGCACCGAAAAAGATGATGCTGTTCGATCTTGATTCAGATCCTGGCGAGCAACACGATTTGGCCGATGCTCAGCCTAAGGTCGTGGCTAACCTCAAACTTTTGTTCGACCGCACGGCGCGCGATGTGCCGGTATTTATGCAACCAGAGTCTGACTATCTGTTTAGATCTCCGATGCAAGGGAAACCACGTCAGCTGATGAGACTGATTGGCGGTGAATTGCGCTACGACCATGTTCCAAAATCGCAGCAGCATCTCCTGATCGATGAACGGGATGCAAGAACGTAATTGGTCTTCAGTTGCCTCCAGAAGCGGTTGTAGCGCGTTCAGCGCCAGGGGAACGGCGTTAGGGAGTGCATCAGTTTCCGGCGCTCAGTCGTTTGCAGGACGATCTTGATCATGTATGCGAATGCTCGCGACGCTTTTGAAACTCACGGTATGCCCGATTTGATGCCGAGAAACGCGAAATCGAAATTGGCTGGACGTTTCTAACTCGACCATACTGGGGAAAAGGCCACAACAAGGAAGCGAAGCAGTTGATAATGGGGCACGCATTCGCATTTGTTGACAGTGTCTTTTTCGTCGCTGCGTCAACTAACTTGCGGTCTCGCAAAGCCATTGAGAAGATGGGAACCAGATTTGAATGCGAACTTGATTGGCCTCCTGGTGCTGATGTCCAAGATGAATTGGTCATGTATAGAGTGAGCAAGGGCGACTGGCCCACTGCTCGACGAGCTTCTTAGTCATCATTCCCTGGGACAGCGATTGGCCGCGTATCTGCCTAGTGAAACTTCGAGGAGACTTAGTACCTATCCCAAATCCCCTCCCCCGCTTTCGGGTGAGGGTGAACTCTATGCTCAAACAACTGAGTCTGGGGAAAGACAACTGGCAAACCCGAGGGAATTGGGGCATGGCCTGGTTGAGTCTATGGTGATAACAGAGCTCAACTTGTTCCTGTAGAGGCTCGCAAGAAGAAAACGCCCGTTTACTTGACACCCAGGGAAGGGCCGTATAGCCTGAATTTATAGGCAAACAGGGGCAGAGTACCATTTGTGCTGTGCGTAAGGCTCACACGTTATCAGCACTCCGGATACCAGACTGTTAAGAATGATTAAAACGTGCGACTTTCCTTATGGCCTGATTCTATTATTCACCATTTTACAGCCTGTTACGGTATGTTCGGCCCGTTCCTATGTCGATATGGGCGTTAAAGACGATTTTGCGACCTACCAGCCGACAGTACCATTTGAGGTGCTGACCAACGATGCCGCAGAGATTTCTTTGGGACCGGGTGTCGATATCGAAGGACTGGGTATTTTCGGCAACGAGCTGCTGCTCGACACGGGCGCTTCGAGCATCATTGCGATGAACAGTGCGGAATCGACCCTGCGACAAAACGGCTTTGTGACCGAAGGCCAGATCTTCGAGCAGGGAGTGGCCGGATTCAGCATCGTAGATGTTTCAGCTCCGTATAAAATAAAAATTGCCGGCACCGATGGCGAGGAGCGTATGCTTGCTGACACCCGCATCATGTCGGCGCAATTTCCCGATCTCGTGGGGATCAATGGCCTGGTCGGGATGCCAGGGATGGTGGGCCGTGCGGTGAGCATGGAGATACAACCTTCTTCGGGTGGCGGCGATATCTTCGATCTGCTTCCTACCGTGGATCTTTATTTTGCCGATGCAGTACCACCAGATCAGGGGCACCGTTATACGATACCATTCACAGCCAAATCGTTTAATTTGACCAGTGAGGATACCGTCCACGGCGACGATCCACTCCCTACGCAATCGCCACTGCCGATGTTATCTCCCATCGTCGGTTTCAACGGCCGACACGCTTCGGGCAATTTCATCCTCGACACGGGAGCTGCGATCAGCTTTATTTCTCCAAGAATTGCCACCAGCTTAGGGCTCGATTCCAATGGAGATGGCCAATTCAATGACGATGACGATCAGTCATTTGGCACCTTACCTATTGGTGGCATTGGTGGCACGGTAGAGGCGCCCGTATTCTTCGTCGATACATTTCATCTGGCCACCAACGAGGGCGTCGATCTGGCTTGGAACTCGAACCTGGTACTGGTTTTGGATATCCATCCGGAAATTGATGGAGTGCTGGGATCCGATGTCCTGACGAGTGGCTGGGTCGATTTATTTAGCACTTCCCCAGATACGGGCCCTATCAAGCAAGTACTTTTTGATTTCACCCAATTCCAAGTTGAAGGGGATCATGGCTCGCTATTGTTGGAGTTGGATCCGACCTACGATTTGGTCCAACAGGTGGGACAAGCTGGCGACTTCGACAGTGACGGCGATACCGACGGAGACGATCTCAATTTATGGGGAGCCGGTTTTGGGATTGCGTTAGGGGCGCGTCTGGTCGACGGCGATGACAATGCCAACGGAGCTGTGAACGGGGCTGATTTTTTAAATTGGCAGAATAATTTTTCGACCTCGCAAGTCGGCGATTTTGATGCCGACGGGGATGTCGATCAAGACGATCTTTCGCAGTGGCAAGCCAACTTTTCTGCCGACAATCTCACGGGAAGCGATTTTCTCACCTGGCAAATAAACCTGGGATCGGGCGGTTCCCAACTGCTCAGCGTGCCAGAACCAAACGGTCTGTTGCTGTCCCTACTGGCCTTGGCGATCTTGGCGTCTTTGCGAGAGCCTTCTTAAGCACTTACTTCAGTCCGCAGGCTTTAGCTCTGCCGCAACCTGCTTGTGCAATTCGAATACGGCCTGCTTCACGTCGGCATAAGGGGCCAAACTGCGAAGCTGGTCCAGTAACGGCTTCCCTATCGAATCTGACAACTGGGAACTGCCGACCAATTCGGCCAGCCGATCTACCCAGGCCTGAAATTGTTCCTTGCTCAACAGGCCCTTGTCCTTTGCCATATTGTGGGGCGAGTAAATCAGCAACAGCAGGTTCGATCGGATGGCAAGCTCCAACAGGGACGCGTGACGTACGCCATGTTGCCGATCCAACACCTCAGCCATCCGGGAGCCTTGGTCGTCTAACAGGTAGGTGACGATCGTGGCCACAGGATCGCTGTTGATTACCTTATAGGGAAGTGACGTAAACTCGATATCGAACACGTGGGCTGCTGACTCGGCATGCTCGAGGAACAACTGGTACCGTTCGACCGGTTGGCCTTTGGCGTAGATGGCAGCCCCCATACTCCATTGACTTCCCAGTTTCCATGCAGTGTAGGCGGTACGGGTTGGCTCCAAATCATCACGATTGACTCCGGGGTTCTGAGGATCTGCAGTTGGGGTGTTGGGTGCCTGAGTATTTGGTGTAGGAGATTCCGTCTGCGAGAGAGGAGGGGACGGTACGGTGGTGGAATCGGCAACCTGGGTGATATCCGATGAATCCTCATCGGAGAAGTGATCGCGTGGAAGATTTTGATCTAACCGTATCGCTTCAGAAACATGCTCAGTATCGACAACCAGTTCGGCTGCAGAGTTTTTTTCCTCCGGTTTTTGAATTGCTGGGGCTGCGATCGGGGTCTCAGATTTGGTGGGTTGCTGTCGTTGGGATGCTTGATCTGATGCCAGTTCTGTCTGACCGTTATTTTCCGGTTGGTAGCGAATTTCCTCCCAACAACCCACGCTGCTACCACCAATGGCTATTGCCAGTGCCCAACCCCAATACTGTAAACTCCAGCATCTTATGCCCGGGCACCGTGGCAACCGTTTGTTGAAAAAAATCATGGTTCTATGGTTCTTCACCAATTGGTGGTTGTTCAAGCTAGAAAATAGCAGGTAATTTCCCCACAGGCACGGAGAACACAGAGGATTATCCGGAGATGGGATTCTTCGGAGAAGCACCACAGAATTATAGCGAACGATTCAGGTAATATGAATCTTAATGTTGGTCTGGCTAAAGGAGATGTCAATTCGTAGCTTGTCATCATGTGACTAGTGCTTTGTCAAATTTATCTTTTTGGGTCAGCGCACGAATAAACCTTTGCCCTACTAGTACTTATTACTGCAGCAACCCAAAAAGTAAGGCTTGACCAGACATTCGTTAAAAGAGTTCCGAATTTAATACCTGGGGGGTGCCAGATTCCAAAAATTCCATCATCTCTCAGCACGCTGGGTTGGGGCACGCTGGGCTTAGGCATGTTGGGCAGTGGGCTGATGTGGTTGCCGCAGCCGCCCTTGAGCTGGTGGCCCCTGGCCTGGTTGGCGCCCATTCCCTGGTTGCTGCTGGTGCAAAATCGCAAGCTGACAGGTCAATGGCCCTATGGACGCATCGGCTTGGCTGGCTGGTTGTTCTGGATGCTGGCCATCCATTGGATCCGATTGCCCCACCCAATGAACTACCTGGCATGGCCCGTGTTGGCAGCTGTCATGGGAGCCTATCTGCCGTTGTTTGTTGCCTTGGCACGTGTCGGTGTGCACCAGTTGGGGTGGCCCTTGTGGCTGATCGCCCCGATTACTTGGACGGGAGTCGAGTGGTTACGTGCCCACTTATTGAGTGGATTCTACATGGGAAGTCTGGCCCATACACAGATTGTCTGGTTGCCAATCATTCAAGTCGCTGACCTGTTGGGGGAATACGGTGTAACATTCCTGATCGTACTGGTTGCCGCTTGTCTGACTCAGGCTTGTCCCGCCTGGGGAAGATCCAATGAGCCACCTGCGGCCAGGCAGCGGTTGCTTGTCCTACTGCCAGCCGGAATCGCGGCAAGCTTGGCCTTGGTCTATGGCCACCTGCGACTGGACCAATTGAGTCAGACAACCGTCTCCGCCAAAACACATGTGGCCCTGATTCAAGGAAATACACCCGCTGACTGGAAGGGCGATATCCAACGACAAAAGCGAATCATGAGCCAATACGTGCAGTTGTCGCATGAGGCTCTAGCTCAAACTGAGAGTGAAGCGGAAATAGGGCTGTCAAATTCCAATGGGACAACTGGGCACCATCTTTCGGCACGGCCGGTTGACCTGATCGTGTGGCCGGAGACCATGTTTCGCCAACCGCTCCTATCCACGACCCCCGATTTTACTCCACCCCCAGGACAGATCCACAATAGCCAGTTGTCCTCAGGACCCAGTGCATTGGCCACCTTGGTCCAGCAGCTCGACACGCCCATATTGGTCGGTATCGACCGTCATGTTGCCTTGGATGGTAAAACGCGTGCCGAAAAGGCGAAAGCAGAAACGGGTGATCCGGGCATCAAATTTGAGTCATACAATTCGGCGGTCATGGTCCAACGCCAGGGAAAAATCGTTGGTACGTACGACAAGATGCATCGGGTGATGTTTGGCGAATATATCCCACTGGCTGATTGGTTTCCAGTCCTCTATCAGTTGACGCCACTGACCGGTGGCATCCAATCTGGGCGACAACCGGCCGGCTTGGAGCTAGAAGGAGTCACCTACGCACCCAACATTTGTTACGAAACCGTATTACCTCATGTGATCCGCCAGCAGGTCGTTAGACTGTCTCAATTAAAGAAGAAGCCGGATGTCATGGTAAACCTGACCAACGATGCATGGTTTTGGGGATCCAGCGAACTCGACATGCACCTGGCCTGCGGAATCTTACGATCGGTGGAGATGCGCATTCCGCTGGTCATCGCTGCCAACGGCGGTCTGTCGGCCCACATCGATTCCCGAGGGGAAGTGCGTCAGGTGAGTCGCCGCATGGAGGCCGAGACACTCATGGCCGACGTAGATATTCAAGATCACTGGAGCCTTTACTTGGCAACAGGCGACTGGTTTGCCATAGGATGTGTGCTATGCTGCACTGTTTTGGCAATCGTGGCAAAATGGGGGACGGGTGACAGGTGACAGGTATCGGACAACAGTCTCGATACTTTCCCAATCCATACCTCAACTCGATACCCGTTACCTGATACCTGCATCCCCGACACTCTTTTATGTCTGTTGTTTTACAATTACAAAATGCCCACAAACGCTACGGCGACCAGGAACTACTCGATGGGGCCAGTTGTGCGTTTTCCGACGATCAAAAAATAGGCCTGATTGGTCGCAACGGGGCTGGCAAAAGCACTCTTTGCCGGGTGCTGTTGGGGGATGAAGAACTGGACGCTGGCGAAGTGGTCCGTAGTCGCAAGCTGCGCCTCGGATATTTGCGTCAGCACGATCCGTTTCATGACGGTGAAACAGTAATGGAGTTCTTGCAACGCGACAGCGGCCAACCCGACTGGCGCTGTGGTGAGATTGCCTGGCAATTCCAACTGCCCGATGCAATGCTGCACGTGCCAGTACACGACTTGTCGGGAGGATGGCAAACTCGGGTAAAACTGGCGGCCCTGTTGTTACATGATCCCAACCTGTTGATCCTCGACGAACCGACTAACTTTCTGGATTTGCGAACCCAACTACTGTTGGAAGATTTTTTGCAGAGTTTTCGTGGTGGATGCCTGATTGTGTCGCACGATCGGTCCTTTTTGAATCGGACATGCACACACACGTTGGAACTGAGCCGGGGACAGATGACCCTGTTTCCAGGTGATGTCGATTCCTACCTGGAAAATCTGGTCGAAAGGCGTGAACATGACCGGCGAGTGAATAGTGCCACGTCGACCAAGCGTAAGCAACTGGAAACATTTATCAACAAGAATCGGGCCAACGCCAATACGGCCAGTCAGGCTCGTAGCAAAGCAAAGCAATTGGAGCGACTGCAGTTAGTGGAGGTGGCGGGTGAAGAAGAAAACATCCACTTTCGCTTTCCCGATGTGGCTCCCCGCCAAGGTACGGCCTTACGGACCGAGGAGTTGGCAATTGGTTACCCCGATTTACGCGTGGCTGACGAAATTCAGCTGGAAATCGAGCATGGTTCGCGAGTAGGAATCGTCGGTGACAATGGACAGGGAAAAACGACCTTTTTGCGAACCATCTGTGATTCCCTCGCACCTTTGGCAGGTGGGCTCAAATGGGGGTATGGCTGCCAAGTTGGTATTTATGCACAACACGTTTACACTTCTTTGCCGGAACAGCAGACGGTCGAGGAGTATTTGGAATATCAGGCGGTGCCTGGTACTACCACTCAACAAATCAAAACCGTGGCTGGGAGCTTCTTGTTCAGTGGCGACCTGGTTGAAAAACGGATTCGAGTTCTGAGTGGCGGTGAACGGGCCCGACTGGTATTGGCCGGACTATTACTCGAACAGCACAATGTGCTCATTTTAGATGAACCAGGCAACCATCTCGATGTGGAAACGGTCGAATCGCTGGCTTCCGCTTTGGAGCGTTACCGTGGTACGGTCGTCTTTACCAGCCATGACCGGCATTTCATGCACCGGGTCGCCACCGCCGTGATTGAAGTATCGGGAGGCCGGGTTGCCAGTTATCCGGCTAGCTACGATGACTATGTTTATCGGGTGCAAAAAGAATTGCAGCAAGGACTTCGCGCCGAGCATGCAACCTATGCGGCCCACGACACACAGGCTGGCACTGCTGCACGTCCGATGGGAGGACGAGAACAACGGGAGATGCAAAAGAAGCTACGTGCGGTTGAGCGTAAAATCGCCAAATTGGATGAGCAGAGAGGTGCCTTGAACGAGCAAATGCTCACCTTGACCACCACCAAAGAAGTCACCCAATTGCAGCAAGAAGTTAGTCAACTCTCCACGGAAATAGGCCAACTGGAAGAGGAGTGGGTGGAACTCTCCAGTGTGTTGGAAGAGGGTTAGCCTCAATAGTGAATATCGAATATTGAACAAAGAACTCCGAATTACGAAGGAAAGAAACTCGCTGTGAACCTTTGAGCCTATCCCACAACTGGCTAACGTAGCATAGGCTTCCAGTCTGTTGGCCAGTTGTGAGATTGCCTCTTAGTCGCTAGCTCCTTCTCACACTTCAGCTTTCGACATTCCTTGTTCGATATTCAATATTCGAGTTAGGGCGTGACCTGGTCGATGGGCGGTGTGAGATCATCGAAGTCGGCTTCGATGTTGCCGCCGAGATCCACCGTGCCTACGTTATTACTATCTGCAGTTACCGTATTGGTGAGGTCAACAATCCCAAACGTGCCTGCAGTTTTCGTCAGTTCAAAATCGACTGCACCTCCGGTTGCCGTGTTGTCGCGCAAGTCAAGATTGATGGTGGCTCCTGCTGCGTTACTATCCATGACAAACGCAGTGCCACCAGCATTGTTGTTGGTAAATTGGTTGCTGTCTCCCAGCGGCGAATCCGTGTTCTGACTTCCAATGGTTGCATTGAGTGTGACTCCGTTTGCCACCGATACATCCATCGTCGCGTTGGTGCCACTGTTGTTCGTCATCGTATTGTCGGTCAAGAGAAATTGCACATCGCCAATTCCCGCATTGAGGTTGGCTGAAAATGCGTGGTCATTTGCCGCTGTGATATTGTTATTGGTCAACGTCAAATTCATCAGGTTGGAAGTGGCACTCGTATAGGTGACGGTAATCGCGTCACTCCCTGATGAAGAAATAGTCAAGTCATGGAAGGCGGCCTTTTCAACATTATTGACGATGACCGAAGTGCCTGCTGTCGCCAAAGTTCCCCCATCCCCGGCTGTGCCGCTGTTCGGGCCAACCGTAACCGTACCACCCGTGAGATCATCGAGTTCGATGCCGGCACCCGTTGCCGCAGTCGTAAACACGGAGTCGAAGGTTACGCCAGCGACATCAATCTGGTTGTCCATGATTTTAAGCGCCGTTCCTGTCTGCGTGCTGATCGTGTTGGTAGCCGTCACCGACAGTTCGCCGTTTCCAATCGAACTAAAACCTATATCTTCCGTTGTAATATTCAATCCACTGAAGAAGGTTTCGTCACCGGCGTTGCTGGTCAAGAGGACACCATCTGAGCCAGCAGCCGTGTTGTTGACTGTCACGTTGATTAGCGTGGCCTGATTGACGTTGTTGATACGAATTGCGGTGCCAGCCACCACCAGTGTTCCACCATCGCCTGGACTGATTCCCGAGCCGACAATCGCCTGCCCCGAACCGCCCAGGGTATCTAAGAGAATACCTCCGGTAGCTCCATTGGTAACATTGACGCTGTCAAACTGGAAATTCGAGGCATCGATGGACATGTTTGCAACACTGAGACCAACGCCCGAACCTGTGTCGATGGTATTGGTACCAATACCCCCAAGGGTGCCTCCTCCATCGGCGAAAAAACCGGTCCCGCTCGTGGTATCGATATCGAGTCCACCGACAAAGCTAATATTCGTGCCACTGTTCGACGTTAAACGCACCGCGTCGTTGGTTCCCGTGTTGAGTGTCAACGCCGCGCTGAATAAAATTGAGCCAGCCGAATTGTCTTGCACCAGTACGCCTTCACTGGTGTCGTCGATGGGGCCGCTGAGGATGACATTATTGGCAGTTCGATCTTGAATGGTCACCGATCGACCGCCACCACTATTATTGATGGTAGCCGCAATATTCACCGTTGAATCGCCCGAGGCTCCTACGAAATTGTCACCACGAATGATAAGCGCACTGCCGGTGCCCGTGTTGGTTAATGTACTTGCATTGCTGTTAACCGTCACGGATCCGCCGCCTTCGATCAACATAGAATTGGCCGTGGTGGTTGTAGCGGCTAAATTGCTGAAGGTAACCGACGATCCCGTATTGTTGCGTGTGGTAACCGCATCATTGGTGCCCGTGTTGATGGTGAGTGCATTGGTCAAATTGATGGTGCTAGCCGAGTTGTCTTCTATCACAACGCCCAAACCGGTGTCGGCTATCGGTCCGCTGAAGGTCAAAGTGCCTCCCGAACGGTTTCGAATATCGAGGGAACGTCCTGCTGAATTGACAATGCTAGGTGCAAGATTGGCGGTATCACCTCCCCCATCGACAAGTAAAGCAGTGCCAGCAGTATTACTAATACTGACTGTGTTTTCTATCAGCGAGGTACTCGTGATGTTGGTCAACACAACCCCATCACTTGTGGTACTGTTGATATCCAAGTTTCTCAACGTGGGCCCGTTCACACCACTAGCCACAACTGCACGGCTGCCACCACTGATGGTGAAGTTATTGACCTCATTATCGTCCGCCAGAGTCAAGACATCGCCTGTGCCATTAATGATTGGGACGGATCCTGCAATAGCCCCTGGGGATGTTTCAGGCAGCCTGGTGACTCCCAACTCAGCCGTATCGACCGTTTGTAGAATATTGCCACCCTCACCAAGTATGCGTTGACCATTTTTGGCTGAATACTGTCCACTGGCTAATACCGATCCTGAATGCACCAAGATGTTGTCATTTACTTGACTGAGACCGGCCACATTGGCAAAACTCTGCAGCGGCTTTTCTATGGTTCCGTCGCCACCTGCGGCGGCACTGGTGTCGATATGGACAAAACGCAAGTCGTCGCCCGTCGTCGGATCGGTAAGTGGAACGCCAAAGACAACCTCGCTCGTTTGCGTCGTGGCAATGAAATCGTTGCGAAGTACAGGTTCGCGGAAACGATCACTTAGATTTCCACGAGGCAGATTTCTACTATGCGTTCGTCCAATAAACCAGGTAATACCAAACACCACATTGGTGTCGTAGACGTCGTCTTCCATCACCTGGAGTGATACGGCTAAATCCGGCAAAGCATAGCCACGGACACCTGCCCGATAGCCGGTTGCATAGAGACCGCCTCCACTTAGTTGATAGCCACCCACAAAAGCCCAAGCTTCCAATTCTCCAATTCGTTTGGCCAATTCTCCATCGATCACAGTGTGGGCGGTGTCGGTCGCTTGGGTGCTGCTTTCGCTAATCAAATGGTCGCCTAAGAAAGCCGGATCTCTGAATGTCAGTAAGCTTGGATCGCCAACTTTTGTCCGTTCGAGTGGAAAATGGCCATTGAAGCGCGCATCGAAGGATTCGCCGAGTGATTCGAGGCTGAAACCCAATTGGGTGAAGAAATTGTCGGCATTGGTGCTTTGGCCATCGGTCCAAAAACTAATTCCATGAATCCGCTGACTATCACAGCCGAATCCACAATCGCCAAGCTCGCGGTAACCGACACCCAAGTTGAAGCCACCACCAAAATCCTCGTTCAAGGTGGCCTGACCGTCGAAAAATACCGTTGCCTCATCCAGGTTAAATACCTTCATGCTGCCCAAGGCGAGAACACCATCTTGAGTGCCATACGCTTGCGTATGATAGTTGAATCGAAAAGCCGTACCGAGTTGACGATTGAAAAAACTTCCCGAGCCTTGATAGTTCGCAGGAACAGGGCTGTAAGAGCCCGACCCTGCCTGGGGTGGTACCGTTTCCTGGGCAACCGACTGGCCCACATGGATGGAGGCAATCGCTGAGGCAACCAGCGCTGGGGCCAAGGCCCAAGAAGCCATTTTAGGCAGCAAGCATGTAGGTGTTCGCATCCGGCAAATCTCTCTTCTCAACAAAGGCTGCTCTATTTAAACAACTGGTGGAAATCTACCCACGCGGATTTTATCGGCTACAGGCGATGGGCGAGATGAGCCGTTTTTTTGGAATATGCCGACTAGAGAAGGTGTGGCGTTTAGAAAGGAAGCGAGATGCGTCTGTAGGTAGATATAGACATCGAATGCAGGCAACGCTAGCTTCGAGCAATCGATGCGTTATAGGCGTGTAGCGTAACCTGATAGAATACAAGCACGACGCGCGAGCGAGTGGGTAGCCAAACGGGACCCACTTGCTCGCGCTGCGCGCTTGTAGGGGAATGTTCACCGTGCGCAAGACCGTCGAGAAAATGGTGCCATGAGCAACATGGCTCCTGCTGCTAGCAATATCGAGCTTGGCTCAGGCACTCCCGTAGAGCTTGCCCCCTCCGATACGGCTGGTGAGCTCAATTCAAAAGCCCTCTCGATGAAGACAAGGCTACCATTGTCAATCAGGGGAATGTCTTTGAGTGTCAAATTTGAAGACTCCTGCGAATATACGTCGACATTGTTCAGTTGCATGATCAAATCGACGGTCGTCATGTCAGCGATTTCTGCGAATGGAACGAATCCTTGGCTATCGAGAAACGAATTGTCTCCTAAGTTGACAAAGAAGCTGCTGGTACCCGTATTTGGACCACCACTAGAAAGGGCAAGACTTACTGTTCCTCGTCCATTGGTAACGGGAGAAAAATCGACAGCTCCATCTCCGTCCGCGTCTACTACTACTGCATCGAATCTCTCAATCGGATTAGCAGTTAACTCACCTGCTGTGCTGGGCGGAAAGATGGAATCAATCAAAAAGCTGCCCATCTGTAAAACAAAATCGTTGGATGGATCACTGTCATCCCCGTCCACCGCACGATTGATCACCGTTTGGTCGTATCTGCCTGCTTCTACATAGGCCAATAGATTATCCACGAGTGATTGCAAATTCGAGTCGTTGTCTGGATTCAACACCATATCAAAATTGCCCACATTGGTATCAAAGCGAACGGTCTGAGCCGAACCGTAGGTGGTGCATAGGCAAACAATTGCCAACGAATAAACAAACCGTGAATGCATTTTGAACTCGCGTAGAAGAAATGATGGTCAGCAAACATGAAGGAGAAAGCGTTATCTATGGCCCAAAAGGTGGCCACATAGGAAGTCTTGCAAATTGGCAAGGAAACTACCTTTTCGCCCGTCACCTACTATATCTAGGCTATTCAGGAATTCTAAAAACGTCAAGAAAATGGCTGCCAGGATTCCCTTGGCAATTCGCCACAACCGTTGCAGCCCCACTAAAGCAACGGTAATCTGACTGCTAGTCCAACTATTTCGTCAACTTGGACTCCGAAACTTGTTTTGGTCGGCGAGAATCCGTGACCGGCCCATGGTTCAGATACAGGAGTTTATTTCATGGTGTTTCCATTATTCCTCAAGACTTGCTGGTGTCTGTTGAGTGCTGCAATCTGCAGTACCACCCTGTTGGCAATAGCGGATGAGCCTAACCTGAAGGGGGGCGATGGCACAGACTTTGACATCGTTGTTTATGGGGGCACCTCGGCCGGTGTGACAGCAGCCATTCAGGCAAAGCGAATGGGACGTTCTGTCGTATTGATTGAACCGGGTCAGCATTTGGGCGGTCTTACCTCTGGCGGGTTGGGGGCTACCGACATCGGCAACAAACGGGTGATCGGTGGATTGTCCCGCACATTTTATCGCAACTTGGGTACGTACTATTCCCATAATTCGGCTTGGACCCAAGGAACGTTGCAGGATCTCAGAGCCCATTATCGCAACCGTATGGAGAATACGGACCAACCAGAAATATGGGTATTTGAACCCCATGTGGCGGAACGTGTATTTGCTCAAATGTTGAGTCGTGCAAAAGTGCCCGTGATGCTCAACACGCGACTGGATCTGAACGAGGGCGTCAAGAAACAGGGGCCTCAAATCGTATCGCTGGCCATGGAGAATGGACGCACAATACATGGAAGAATGTTTATTGATGCCACTTATGAGGGTGATTTGATGGCCGGGGCGGGAGTTGCTTACCACGTAGGGCGTGAAGCCAATGCAAAACATGGCGAAACACTCAATGGGGTGGCAACCAGGCAAGCCGTTTCACACCAATTTGTCGAGCCTGTGGATCCCTACATCAGGAAGGGGGATCCATCCAGTGGTCTGCTGCCGGGAGTTGGTGCCCACGGACCGGGGGATGAAGGTGCTGGCGACTCGAAAATCCAGGCTTACTGCTACCGGATGTGCACGACAGACGTTGTCGAAAATCAGCGGGACTGGGTCAAACCCAAACAATACGACCCCCAGAGGTATGAACTGTTATTGCGAAACTTCGAAGCGGGTGATCATCGGATCCCATGGAATCCCATCTGGCTACCTAACCATAAGACCGATACCAATAACAATTTTGCCATATCGACCGACAACATCGGCATGAATTACGACTATCCCGAAGGGAACTATGCAACGCGCGAAAAAATCCTTCTAGAACATCTGACCTACCAGCAAGGCTTGATGTGGACATTGGCCTACCACCCACGAGTGCCTGCGAAAGTCCGTCAGCACTTTCAACAATTAAAACCGACCAAGGACGAGTTTGTCGACCACGACGGTTGGCCTCATCAACTTTATGTTCGTGAAGCCAGGCGCATGATCGCTGATGTGGTAATGACACAAAACCATTGCCAAGGCAGGGAGTTGGTGGAGGATGCCATCGGAATGGCCGCCTATGGGATGGACTCCCATAATATCCAAAGATATGTTCAGGAAGGTCGGGTTCTGAATGAGGGGGATGTCCAGGTAGGTGGATTTGCACCCTATCCAATTTCTTATCGTTCCATCCGTCCGCGAAAGGAAGAATGCACCAATCTTCTGGTGCCCATATGCGTATCAGCTTCGCACATCGCCTACGGATCAATACGCATGGAACCCGTTTTCATGGTATTGGGACAATCCGCAGCAACCGCGGCCGCGCAAGCAATTGAACAGTCGATTCCGATTCAGGAGATTGAGTATTCCCAATTGAAAAAACGCTTGCTGGAAGATGGCCAGATCCTCAGATGGAATGGTCCGCGTCCCAAGCCGCCCTTGGATCCAAAAACGTTACCGGGAATTGTTATTGATGAACCCGATGCACAGCGTATCGGTTTTTGGAAGCCCAGTCATTCCTTTGGTGGATTTGTCGGCCAGGCTTACATTCATGACTCAAATCGCAACAAAGGCTCATCGGAAGTTCGCTACGCCACGACTATTGAGAATTCGGGAACTTACGAGGTTCGGCTCTACTTCCTTCCTGCTTCCAATCGGGCAACCCGAGTGCCTGTGACCATGACCACCGCATTGGGTGTGCAGAAGATCATAGTGAATCAGCAAAAGCGCCTGTCTGACCAACCTTACTTGATTCTTAAAAGTGTCTCTCTGGAAGCTGGCGAACATTTCGAACTAGTAATTTCCAACAAGGGAACCGACGGCTACGTGATAGCCGATGCGGTTCAATTGGTGATTCACGACTGACCTCAATCATCCTGGGTCAACTGCTCCCCAGTCGGCATTAGGGCAACCCGGTAGGGTGCGTACTTGAGCCCCAGCAAAAAGCGTTGCATCGCCAAATATTCACCTCGTGTGGAGGGATGGTCATGGGCAGCGTTTTTACGAATATGGTTGCGGAAAGCCGTGCATGCCTTGGAAATTTGGTTGCGATAGGATGAACTGCCAAGGAGGCCATAGCGAATACCTTCATGCATTAGCCCATCAAGCCTCTGACGGTACTGGCTGTAGCGCGGATCGGCAACCACCGCTGGCCAAACAATGACGCCCGTATCGCTGTTGAATTCATTTTCATCCAAATGGTACGTGACAGCCAGATCCTGAACTTTCTCTTGCAAAATACGTTTGCCAGCCTCTCGGCGGCTACGTCGTGCTTGACGCCCTTGTTCACGATGATCGGCCAATTTTTGTTTTCGGGCCAATGCCGTGGTAGTCTTTTTTAAATAATTGTCATAGTGCATCGATTCAACGTGCTTCCATACATAGGCCGCCTGACTTTGATCCTGCAAAAAATCGCCCTGAGCTGCTCTCCAGACCGCTTCTCCTCTCAATGCGCCCTCGTAGGCTGTGGAAGAATGATGGTGAACGGCTTCGACGAGTGCAACGCGGCGAGAGGAAGAAATCTGGGGAGCCCGTTGATGACTGACAGATTGTGCATAAGCAATGGGGCAGGCTACCAAAACAGAAACTAGGGTGAGTAGGGTCGATGTCAGACGCATGGGAATGTCTCCTAATTGAGAGGATGAAATAGTCGCGTTTCTCATGGCTCACCCTTACAAGCGTAAAAGGGCTCGGTCAGAGACAACCGTTTTTTGAAATTTTCCTGACACAACTCCGAAAAAGCCGGCAAACCCTGAAAAACATGGAAAATGAAGTGTGCTGCGTGCTCCTTTCGGGGTATGCTACACCTATGGCAATAGTTCCTCCGGATGTCACCGTTTTGCTCCAGCAGGCAAACCATGGCAATTCCCATGCGGATTCGCAGCTGTTCAAAATTGTCCAGCAGCAACTCCACAGAATGGCTGAAAAGAAACTGGCCCATGAATCCCCCGGGACGACCATTCAAGCCACCATCCTCGTGGATGATGCTTTCTTGCAACTGATGGGTGCTGAGCACTCGGTTGAAATCAACGATCGCAACCACTTTTACAAACTGGCCGCCAGGGCTATGCGCCGAATTCTCATCGACCGCGCCAGAGGCCGGAATGCTTTAAAGCGGGGGGGGCCACAAGGAAAGCGGGCCGATGTCGAACTTGATCGCATGTCGGACAAGTCCTACGAAACAGATATCCTAGAACTGCATCACGCACTCAAACGACTGGCTGAGCTCGATAACCGACAGGCCGAAATAGTGGAACTGCGTCATTTTGGAGGTTATAGCGTGGAAGAGACGGCCCGATTGCTCGGTGTATCGACCAGTACCATTAAACAAGATTTTGCGGCAGCGAAAGCGTGGCTGTTTCGCGAACTACGTCGAGGTTGACCTTATGCCGTCTGATCTTTGGAAGCAGATCAAGCAAGCTTTGATCAAGGCAATGTCGCTAGAGGGGCAAGCCCGCGCTGATTTTATCAATCGTCTTGAGTGCCAATCGAGTGAACTGGCTGCGGAAGTTCGAGAGTTGATTGACGCCTCTGAAGTGGCAGAAGAGGAACAGTTTCTCGGATTTACAGCGAAATTGGGCGAGTTAGATGATACCGTGGTGTTTAACCACCAACCACCAAATTCGACCTACGACACGATTCCTCCTTCGCCTGAAAAAGAACGAAAGGGCCCTTCGTCAATACCCACGGATTCGATCAATCCATCTTTGTCGGTGTCTGAAGATTTTGAAATTAATGAGCTGCTCGGCCAAGGTGGAATGGGAGTCGTTTATAAGGCCTATCAACATAGTCTACGCCGGCATGTTGCGTTGAAGATCATTCCCGAGCGATTGATGCGGACTCCCGAGGCGGTAGCCCGTTTTCAAATTGAAGCAGAAGCCGCTGCAAAACTTGACCATCCCGGAATCGTGCCTGTTTACGAAGTTGGTGAACGTTATGGCGTCCATTACTTTTCGATGGCTTTAGTCGAAGGAAACAACCTCGCCGCTTACGTGGATGACAAGGACTCGCGACTGGAGCAGCGCAAAGCAGCGGAGATCATCGAACAAGTTTGCCACGCCATACAATATGCGCATGACAGGGCGGTGATTCATCGAGACTTGAAACCAGAAAATATCTTACTCGACCTAGAAGGGCGCCCACGCCTGACCGATTTTGGTCTGGCGAAAGTCTTAAAAGAGGACGAAGGGCTAACCATGACCGGCCAGGTGATGGGCACGCCACGCTACATGGCCCCCGAACAGGCTACCGGCGACCAAAAAGCCTTATCCAATCGCACCGATGTCTATTCCCTGGGAGCAACCCTCTATGCCCTGCTGGCAGGCAGGGCCCCATTTGGGGCCGATACTTTACTCCAAACCATCAAGCAGGTCGTCGAAAGTACTCCCCCCTCATTAACGGAATTTGCCCCAAATGTTTCGCCCGACTTGCAGACGATTTGTGAAAAATGCCTGCAGAAACGACCCCATGATCGGTATGACTCGGCAGGTGAGATGGCTGCGGATCTCAGGCGCTATCTGGATGGTTACCCAATCGCCGCACGCCCCATGGGCCGGTGGAAGCGAAGCTATCTCTGGTGCCGCCGGAATCCGATAGTAGCCACATTGCTATCCGTTACGACCGCCACGCTAATTGCTGCTACAGTCATCTCTTCACTATTTGCTTTTATAACGAACCAGGCGTTACATGAAGCGAATACGAATGCACAGCAACTACGAGAAGCAATCAAGGAGTCCTTTGTCTTTGCCAGCGAAGGCATCCTGACCCATGAGCCTGGAATGCAAACAGTTCGCGAAACATTCCTTGAAAATGCCTTGCAATACTATTCGCAGCTTGCCTTGCTGACTCCCAAAGACCGGGCATCGCAACAAGAAATGGCCGATGCGGAATTTATGCTGGGGAAAGTGCAAGCCACCTTGGGCGACACTCCGTCTGCAAACGCCTCCTATCAAAGTGCTCGTACCGCACTGCAGCGCCTTGCCAAACAGTCGCCAGACAATGCCACCTTACTTTCAAAATTGGCAAAAACACACACCGAATTAGGTAGCCTGGCACAGTCCCAACTTAACTCCCTGCCAACGAAGACGTCTGAAGCAGGAAATCTGCTTCTCGAACAATGGGTGGAAGAACTCGCCAATGCACTTAGGATTCGGCAACGAGTGGATGAGATTCAGCCCTTCCAGCAAGAGTCACAACGATTGCTGGCCAATGCCTACATGCATCTGGCGATGGCTAAAGGAGAACGCGGCGTTTCAAATAAACGTATTGAGGAGGTTGAAGAGGCACGCAAACTCATGTTGCAAGCTCAAGAGATACGGCAAACGACAATACGTCAACTAGACGACGAGCCCGAAATCAAACGCGATTTTGCCAACGGATTTTTTAATTTAGCAAATCTAAGATCTCAACTCGCTTCCTTGACGACGCATGAGAATATTGGACATGAACTCCTACTCCAGTCCATCGCCGATGCCCAACAGGCGATTGACGTAGCCCGATCGTTGCCACTTACTGCTATCGATTTTGACGCACAACTAGAACTCTCGAATTACTTTCGTTTAAAGGCCAATATCGAATTCCAACTCTCTTTGCTCGAAGATGCAGAGAGCAGCTATCAGCGCTCTCTTGATATTGTTGAAAAATTATCGGCCCGCAACTCGCACGTTTTTCACTACCGCCTGAGAATGGCTGAAACCTACTACAATCTTTGCAACTTGTACTTTTTCCAGCACCACACCATCAAAGGCCTTCAGTATCTAAGGAGCTGCCGTGAATGCTTAGTAGAAGGTATTCGCATTGACCCGCGGCAAGACAAGGCTGGTGCTGAGTTAGTTAGTTTTGTCCATGCGGTCGCTTTAGCACTTGCTAAAAGTGAAAATTATCAATTGGCCCTGGAACAGCTCGATCAAACAATTGCACCCCTTTTGGCCCTCATCGAGCAATCTCCCGTGGAGTATTCGAAACTGCAGATACAAGTCAAATCGCTACAAAAAGCGGCGGAGCAGATACGAAGCCTCCAGCAAGAGTCAAAGGCGTCACCTACGGCTTAGCCTGGATATTTCATGCTAGCATCGCCCCCCCCAAAGTCTGCTTAAGCCGCAACGCCTACGCAGCCGATACCCTCGGTTGACTGACTATCTATAGACACACCTCGATTTCGAATTGAAATACAGATTACTTTACCGGCTGCTTTTTCCCGGGGAGGACAAGGATGATTTTTCGATTGCTTCAGTTGCCTGATAAGTGCAGGTTCTGCCTGGCTTGTTGCTTTTCTTTGTGGGGATCCTTGGTAGTTTCTGAATTGGTCTGTTGCCAAGAAACAGACCTCCTGCCCAGTGACCAACGAGTGATCCAAGAGCCCAAGAGTGCCAATCCACTCTCTGGTCCCGTGCGACATGCTCCTCGCCCTGTCGTTCCTCCATCAATCTCCTCAGAGAACGGCAATCTGTCACCGAATCCTTTTCAACGTCAAAGTGAATATTCCAACGCACCCATTCCACCCTCACCCAATCCCTCAAGTAGACAACAACCGCGTACCCAAGCTACACCAACTTCCAATATTTCAAGATCGCGTAGCCAAAACAACAATCCATTTTCTCCTCGACTGGCTCGTGTTCCTTACATCATGGGTGACTTTTTCGGACGTGGACACACCACTGCATACCTCCAGGGACAAGACTTCTCAGGTTCGACAGCGTTGCCAAATCCAAGTGCCGGCGGTGTGGTCGGTCGTGTACGACTGCAAGACAACAACAGCCCATTGCCCAGAGACCGCGTTTTTTTGGACTACAGCTTCTTCCACAATGTACCACTGACTTCTTCGGGAATTGACGTAAATCGGTTTTCACCGGGCATTGAGAAAACTTACTTAGATGGCATGGCCTCATTGGAAATTCGCGTTCCCATGGCCGTCACACTCAATACCAACATCGTCCCCGACGTGCCGAGCGATACTTCCGCCACGGAATTTGGCAACATTATGATAGCACCAAAATTCTTACTCACTGCAACCAGTGAGATGGCTCTTGCAGCCGGGTTGGGTGTATCGATCCCTACCGCAGATGACATTAAATTTGGCCTGGGCGACGGAACCAAACTCCTCTCGATATCAAATGAATCCGTCCACTTGGTACCTTACATGGCGATCCTTTATACCCCAAAGCAAAGCAATTTTTTTGCTCAAGCTTTCCTTTCCTATGATTTTGACACTCGTGGCAACTCCGTGCACACCTATGCCAATGGAACAAGTCGAGAAAAGTTGGGCATATGGCAGGACCAACATTTAGCTTCGTTGAGTCTTTCTGCGGGCTCCTGGCTCTATGAAAACCATTGCTGCAGCAGCCTGTTAGAGAGTATCAGTTGGTCTGCAGAAATCCATTACACGGCAACGATCAACGATGCCGATTTTTTAGCGGACGGCGCAAATACATTCGGTAATCCAGAGGCAAATATGTCTTTGGTCAATGGTGCCATCGGAACTCATGTGAACATCGGAAGAACGAAGTTCACAGTGGGCTACTCCACTCCTTTCACTAGTAGCGATCGTGTTTTCGATGGCGAACTACGGTTGTTCGTGAACCGTTTCTTCTAGAGATGTATTCCGAATGTTGACCTTTTAACGATTTTGAAGCCGTTGGTACGCCATCAAGTTCCGATATGTCTTCGCTGATCACTTCCTTACATCTTTGCCAGCTCACGCCAAGAAGTGGTGTTGAGCGTTTGCCGCCAGCAGTAGAACCAGCAATAACGGCAGCATCGCTGCGACCTGCCAACATTGCCCAAATACCCTGCTCTCTGATCCCTTTTATTCAATATTGGTAATGGACGTCACGATACTCCCTAACGAGACGTTAGCCCGGATATTTATCCGTTTCGTCGCGAGGTGGCTTAAGTCCTTTCGTGACAAGGCATGTGAGGTTTGCGACCGCAGGCGTGTTTTATACACGTTGAGGCGACCACAGCTGCGCCGCGGTGCCCGGGACCGAAACATAACGCAGCCACGGAAGGACTTGGGACGCCGTAGCAGAAACGGGTG
>JBDOMT010000494.1:0-6866 GCA_039831705.1 Pirellulales bacterium
GGCTGAGGTTTGGCAGTCGCGGCAAGTTTCAGAGCCAGTACCGCCTGCACCCGATCTTGAGCAGCCAGGTTCTCCACGTTAACAGGTTGCCAGTCTATTGCTGTGCGTGCTAACGCAGCCAAAGCAGCTTGCGCAACAAACGGGTCGGACTGCCCAGCCAATCGTAGCAGTTGTTGCTGTGACTGTTCCTGCAGCCCATGTCGTAGGTCTGCAGCCAGTTGAGCCTCCGGCGTTGGGAGTGCCAGTTCCTTAGGGCCAACCCAGGTGGATTGTGGAAGATCGACATCCAGTTTCCATAATCGGCCATAACCGTGCACCTGATAGCGGCCATCCACCCAATCGTTCAAGTACCAGGACAAGGTGGTACTGTGGGGGTGGCTGGGATCGAAGGCAATCCCGGTCGGCCGGAAATAGCGACCACCCTGTACCAGCTCGATCCGATTGGCAGTAAAGCTGGCGCCATGCGGCTGCAGTGCGTAAAAATAGACCCGATGATCACTCCAGGAAGGAACGATCAGGCCGCGGCCCAGGGGGCAAACACCACAGGGAGCTTCCCCGGCAGGATGGAGCATGGGCAGTGTGCCGCGTAGTTGGCCGTACCAACCAACAAATGGATGGTGTGCCTCCTGGCCGTAGGCTCGTTGATAACCGTAGTCGCCGCCATCGACAATGTGCAGCAAGCGGCAGGGAGGTCGCTCGCCCGGATCGTTATCGACGGCAAAGATAACACCATCTTGGCGTACGCATAGGCCGAACGGATTCCACAGCCCCCGAGCAATTCGCCGTAGCTCAGTACCATCGGTACGACAGCGAAAAATGCCTCCTGCGCCTGTTCCTCGGTAAACGGTTTTGTCGGTTCCGGTAAGTGTCCATGGCTTGGCAAAATTCTCACCAACTCCAAATAGCAAGTCGCCGTTAGAGTGCCAGGTCAACCCGGAAAGACCATTGTGGGGATAAACGGCGTCCGAAGCGAGCGTTGCCAGTGTCTCTTCTAAATCTGCCTGGCCATCTCCGTCGCTGTCCTTGATGCGCAGAATCCGATCCCGCTCAGCCAGGTAGACCCACCCATCGGATCCCAGTTCCAAGTCCATCGTATGGTGGGTTGCGTTGTAGAAAACATGACGCCTGCCATCAGGATCGAAGATCAGGATTTCATCATGTTTTGGTCCTGGGTAGTTGTCCGGTGGAAAGTGTGTATGGCTGGCGACCAGCCATACGTGGCCGTCACGGTCAACGTCAATGCCGGTGGGTGTTACCAAATCGGGATGCTCGGCTATTAGAGTAAGCCGCATTCCCGGTTGCAGTGTTTGCACTTGAGGTTCACGTTCCGCCCCGTTGAGACATGCGGCCGAGAGCAGCAAGCAACAAGCTAATTGTCGACTCATTGTCTTTGGCATTGTGTTTCTTTGTTTTCAGCGTTCTCTGCGACTTTGCGTTAAAATATTTAACTTACCTATGGAAAACCACATTCGGTTTTATTTGTGTTCCTGCCAACCAACCTGTTGCACCAACCGGTTGACCGATTCGGCGATTCGGTCTTCGATGTCTCCGGCCCAGCGAAAGGCGGGCCGTCCATACTCGTAGAGATTGGAACCGCCTTCGTAGCCCCCCTCAACCCAGACGCGGTGTGAAGGAATGTACGATATCATGTCGTCGGAGTAACCACAGACCCAGGTGCCAGCGCCGTAAGATTTTTTAAACCGCAGTGCGTAGTCGACCACTGTTTCTGCGCCCATGCCGATGACCAGCATTTCCTTCCCCAATCGCCACGCATGAATCGGATAAGGGTACGCGCTAGGAAATTTTTCGCCGGCATCCAGTTTTTTTAACATCCTGCCTGCCCAACGTCTGCGGATGGTGTTGCTGCTTTCCATCGCGGTGAACAGATCGTTCCGATTGACGACCTTGAGATAGTCCAGTTCGACGTACTCAAATTGTGTGTGAATGTCTGGGGAGACTGTTTGCAATCGCTTGTTTAGCCCTGCCTCTACCGCTTCCGCCAACAAGTGGCCGTAACGGGCGCACAATTCGACTTTGCGCCGTGGCAGCGGGTTTTGATCGCCGCCGCAAGTATTGACAAACATGGCTACGGTACCCGGGTGATTTTTTTCGATCTCCAACTGAGCAAAGCCAGGATAGTCACCGCACCACTGGGTGAAGCTCAGCGTCGTTGGGTGGCAAGCGTAGCCAAACAGGACAGCCGCAAGTTTACCATCGGGGCGAGTGACCGCCAGGACCGGCACGTCGTGATCGACCGGTCCGACACGAGGTATGCCTTCGGCAATCATTTTGGGAATATCGGCTTCACGATTGTTGCGGCGGTTGACTGCGAATGGTGTGTGGCTCACGCCTTGCTGAAGTCTGGCGGGTGTCATATTCGAAAGTGCTTCGGCGACCAGCGCCACACATTTCTGTTGCATCCGTTCGGTATATTCGGCAATGAGCGCCACCTGATCTGCTTCCACCGGGTAGTAATCGACCAAATCGTCGCCCAGCCGGGGTCCGCAGTGATTGTGTGAGAAAGTAAACATCACTTGATCGCGGTCCAGGCGGCAGCGCTGCTGTAGTTGTGCGAAGACCACATCGCTCATGTCCTTAGGCACACCCTGGAAATCGCTGGTAATGAGTACGACCCGATTGCCAGTGACGTCCTCCAACGCTAACGCTTTCATCCACAGATCATGAAGTTTGCCATCGGGTACCCGCTTGGAGCCATAACCGGCAAGCCAGATAGGCTTTTTGGGCGTGATTACGGTTTTGGCGACACCCGCTTTCCAAGGATATTCCGCTGCCTGCGCTAAGAGAGACAGTTCGGCAAGAAGGGCGACCAGCAAACAAATGGTCCTCACGCTCAGAAGGTGCGTATTGGGCCAACGGTTGGTCAAAGTGATCACGTTTGGATCCACATGCGATACCGAGGAAAGTATCGGGGATGCAGCCATCGGCAGTGCATGCAGATGCAGGCAAGAAGGGCAGTTGCTAAAGTAGATGGTTCAGGCGTGGCTGTTTGTTGTTGCCCAGAAATCAGCAAAGTAGCCGAGTGGATGTTCAGCTCTGGCAAGGCAATGAGATAGGTGGTGGCAATCATGATGGGTGTTGTGACTTGAAATTGTAGTTCTGCGTAGCCATCTAGCCAGGGGCTGAAATCTTCACTGATCGCAGGCTGGTGCTGTCTGTCATAAGGCAAGGTGATGTCGAAGATTCCATCTGAGGAAAAGAGTTCCTCAAAATACACAGCTACGGCTCCGCTGTTATCGTCAACCCAACTGAAGATGTCAGCAGTGAGCGGGAATTGGCCAGGGAAATTCAAGTCGCCATAGATCCCATAGGTTAGCGAGCCACGGAGTCGCAGTTCTGCCGAATGAATTTCCGATAGTTCCATTCCCAGCTCTACGGTAACCTGGCGATGATTATTGCTCAGCGGTTGTCCGGAGGAGCTCAAATATTCACCGGCAAGCGCCGGCACGGGAATGGCAAAATCAGCGGCTGCAGCGATCTTCAACAGTGAGGTATTGCCAAGAACCACCCAGCCAAATGCCAGGATGCCAAATGCCAGGATGCCAGATGTCAGGATGCCAGATGTCAGGATGCCAGATGTCAGGATGCCAGATGTCAGGATGCCAGATAGGAGAGACCGATTCATGGTGCTTGTCGGCTCCAAGGTGGCGTGTTGATTATAAACACTTGGCTTGTTGAAATTAAACAGGTAGCTTGTTGAGGTTAAACACTGAGATGCACTGCAATGGTCTCTCCACTGCCGCTACAATATTCAAAACTGTTGGCTAATGCAAGAGAAAACTTGCTTCCCGCAAACGACTTGGTTGCCCTGGCCGAAACGGTTGAAATATGCGGACTAGCACTCATGGGCTGGCGATATCGAGATAGTAAATTGAAAAAAGCGGAAATGATATGAACAGACAGGTGCGGATGTTACTGTTGATGCGTGCATGTAGCCTTGGCAACTGCCTCATAGGACAGCTGGCTGCACAAGAAACTCCCCCTCTTTCTCTCTGGAGTCCACCACCCCTTGAGCGTTCACTCAGCATTCGCGATGGGCTGACTGGCGAGCCAATTACCTTCGATCGACTGCTGGTCGATTTGACTGCGGCCGAGGTGGTTTTCTTGGGCGAATCGCATTCCGATGAGACGACCCACCGCGTTGAATTGGCCATTTACCAGGCCCTATTGAAACGTAAAAACTCTCATGTGGTACTGGCTTTGGAAATGTTTGAACGCGACGTACAAAACCAACTCGACAACTACCTGGCCGGTGAGATCGACGAATCGACTTTTCTTCAACAGGTTCGGCCTTGGGCCACCTACCGTGAAGCATACCGGCCATTGATAGAACTGGCGAAGGCAACGGGTACGCCTGTGATTGCCGCTAATTTTCCCACTTCCATTCGCCGTCGCATAGCGATGGAGGGATCTGAGGTGATCGACCAACTGTCCGCAGAAGAAAGACGATGGATTCCAAAGAAATTTTATTCCAATACTCGGGCCTACTGGAGGCGAGTCGACAATGTCACCCGGAGTCATCGGGCCATGATGCCTACGGACCTCACCGAGCAAGAGCGTCTCTATTCCACCCAGTCGTTGTGGGACAATTCGATGGGCGCAGCGTGCGCCGAGGCGATCGAGCAACATCCACATTGCACGGTACTCCACATTAACGGCGACTTTCATTCAGCTTATTGGGGTGGCGCCGTTCATCAACTGAAGTTGCGCAAGCCCGAGGTGCGGATAAAAACCGTTTCGATGGTTGCCGATCTCAATCCTCAGACGGCAACCGATCGAGGCAAGCCGGTTGCCGACTATTTGATTCATGTGGAATCGCGGGCTACCCATCGGTACGAGGGAGAGCGGACGGTGCAGATCGGCCAGTCGCTTCGTTATCGTTTCCACTTGCCTGAGGAGGCAGACGACCAAAGGCCTGCTCCGCTGTTGATCTGGCTTGCTGATGACGGACTTACCGCCAAAGAAGGCTTGGAGTTTTGGCAACAGCAATTGGGGCAATCGGTTGCCATTGCCGCAGTGGAAGCGCCCTACCTGGAGAGCCAGCAAGACCTGGCGCAAGGGGGACGCTGGTATTGGCCGCAAACATTCTCAGAAGATACTGCCCGAGTGGGTGATGGTATCGATAGAATTTGGGCCTATCTGTTGCGGCATTTTCCTTTGCAACCGAGGCAGATCTGCCTGGCGGGCGAAGGGACGGGAGCAACCATGGCGGTAGCAATGGCCCTACAGACCGAGCGAGTTGCGATGAAATCAATTGCATGGAATCCTCGCCAATACTCCAAAATCGTCGATTTGCCTTTGTTGCTGCCTGAGTACCAAGGCGAGCAAGGTTACCCTCAACGCTCGCTTAAGGTTATTGGCAATCTGGCCGACCAATCCCATTGGGACCGTGAGTTAGCCGAGTATCGGGCCACCGGGCTAGAAAGTGAATACTTGACGGATCCAAGTGAACCGTGGTTGTCTGAGCGACAGGCGAGTAATAGCATCCGAGCAGCACTCGGCTTGCCTGATTTAGCAGAAACCGAGCAAGAGAAAAAGTTTTACCTGGTGGTCAAAAGCGTTTCTTCCCGAGCCACTCATTGGGCCCGCTTGCAAGCGGGCCGGTTGTCGGCGCAACAAGATGGGCAGGTTCTAATTGTACGTGAACTGCCTGAAGATGCCGATGCCATTACGATCTCGACAAAGATCCAGCCCCGTCTCGCGTCCAATCCGGGGGTTCTGCCCAAATGCCCGGGGCCATTTGGCGGCACCACGGTGGTTGTACTTCCCGACCATCTTCCGGCAGCCGAGCGCCAGCAGTGGCTCGACCTGGAGGATCACGATCCACTGTCTACGGTAAGTCGTTTTCATCGGGTCCGTATCGCTACCGGTGAAGGAGAGCGAGCACTTACCAACGTATTGCAAAAATTGCATTTGGAAAATCGAAACAACGTATTGATTGTTCCCGCCGTATTCTACGCCAACCGTTCATGGCTGCACGAGTTGGCTGAGCAGACGGTGTCATTGCAAAACAGCATGGTCATTCAATGGCTGCCAGGACTGGGAGGCCGTCCAGGAGTGTTGGAAATTAGTCACTTCTGATTCCATGGTCTGCGCTGTGCTACCCTGAACGGCTGACGATCCAAGATTTCAATCTACGCGTCTGAATAGGTAAAGCATAGAAATTTTCTCGTCACACCGACCAATAATCGGTTCATTCAACGCCTTTAGTTGCGCTACGGTTCACATCGGATGACCAATGATCCGATTGAATCGGCTTACAGCCAGGTCTATCTGTTTGCCAAAGCAGTCGCTGCTACGGGTAGTATCGATCCAAAAGATATACGCAATGCAGCCCGAGGTCTTATCTTTGCAGCTCCGGGCGGATTGGTGCGAATCGATCTCAAAAATCAGCATGCGCGGAAGGGCATGATCTGAATCGTTTCAATCAGTCATGGCTTCAATTCAGGCGGGCCTATTCGCAACGTAACGTCCATCGAGAACTCTTGACATCCGAGCAGGTTACTTTGATGATCCACTTCAAGGTGGCGATGATTCAGTATGAAACCAACTCTGAAAAAGTTGGCCAATTATTCTTTGCCAAATAGGTGCCTTAAACCTCTTTAAATCCACGCCTTTTGGACGTGGATGGGCACGCATTCTGGCGCTTCGGTCTCTGCATAAACGCCCGAATTCAGGTAGATTTTCGTTCGGGTGGCAGTTCCTTCGCAGTAGATGCAGTCCTATTCGGACTCGTAGCAGAATGTTAATCCCGCATTTCCCATTTGACCCTGTACGTTTTGGCATGAGATTTGCGCCAAGTCCTTGATAAGTAGTGTTTTGGACGTTCAACATGCCACAGTGACAGG
>JBDOMT010000428.1:0-6863 GCA_039831705.1 Pirellulales bacterium
TTTTAATCGCGGAGCGATGATATGTGGTAGCCTGGGACTTTAGTCCCAGGGATTTGTACGTAAACTGTTTAAGTCACGGAGCGACGGCATTTGGGATTTGCCCTGCCTATGTTACGCTCGTTTTCGGTAAATTCTCAATGGGCAGGCAGAACTTTGTAGCGGATGTCTTTAAACTGCACCTTCATCACTGGCCCCGAATGCAATTGCAAAGCCAACAGACCGGAAAGATCTTGTTGCTGTGGATCTTTGTCGACAACTTCCGCAACTAGTTGGCCATTGACCTTCAGAGTTAGCCGTTCTCCCTGGCAAATCAAATGGTATTCGTGCCATTGGTGCAGGTCAAAAAGCGGCTGGTTTTGAGTGGAGTCAGAAGATTTTGCATCCTCGATCGATGGGCCGATAGGAGTATCCGTCCGCTTGCCACTCGAATCAAAGACCGTTCGCTGACCGTGCCAGGCCAGTGTATGTCGGCCAAACTCGTCGTAGAGCCGGACTAGCCACGACGTCTCTGTATTGTTGTCGACCTGGTATCCCTTGCAGTCAGCATCCTGATAGTGCTCACTACGAAATTGAAAACCGCAGTTTACCTGTTGGGTAGTGATAATCCGGTGTACCAATTTTAATTCAAAATCTTTCATTTCCCCGACTTCACAGAACAGGTACTGATTTTTATCACACGGTTTTTGCATGGTGATCTTGGCTGTAATCGCTCCCTCTTCCACCGACCACCAACTCATATCAGCCGCCTTCCAGCCCTGAAGAGTGCGCCCGTCAAACAAACTGACAAACCCAGAAGTGTCTACACTCGGAATACCAGACTTGGCCTTTTCCTTTTCCGCCGCAGCGATGTCATGCCCAATTGCGATCGCCAGGACTACAACCCAAGCACTCTGCGAAGCGATTCGTAACGGTTTCATCATAGCGCTCCTGAATTTGTGTTTTTAGCCAACCAGTAACATCTTGAGCAATCCGATCGTAGCAATACCGACCAGCCCCTGCACCAAGGTTGCCATCGTATGGCAGCGCAATGCGGTGGCCGTGTCCATGTCTGAAAACTGTGCGACGACCCAGAAATAGCTATCGTTCAAATGCGAAACAGTCATCGAGCCGGCGCCGATTGCCAGCACCACCAGCGCCTTGGCGTACTCGCCAGACAGTCCCAGCGGTTCCAGTAGGGGCGAGACCAGGGCGGCGGTCGTGATTATGGCCACCGTTGAGGATCCCTGCGCCGATTTGAGTACGGCAGCAATCACGAATGGCAAACCAATTCCCAACTGCCACTGAGCAATACCATTGGCCAACGAATCGCCCATGCCAGTTGCACGCAGTATATTCCCAAATGCGCCACCGGCACCGGTGATCAGGATGATGGAGCCGGCGCTTGCAAGTCCTGCGGAAATCCAATCGAGCGATTTGGCCCTGCTGGGAACCGTACTCATGGATAACAAGACACCAATCAGTAAAGCAATCACCGGATGTCCGATAAAAGCCAAACCGTGAGCCAATACGCCAGACCCCAGTGGCTCGGTCGGATAATCGACCACCGACTTGATAGCGATCAATCCTATCGGTACCAGCAAAGGTGAGAAGGCGGCAAATCGCGAACAAAGCTGCGGATCGATTTCCTCTTTTTGCTCAGCCGCTTGTCTCTCCGTTGGCCCATTTTGAGGACCTGTTGAAAATCGCCGGACACAAACCAGAGCCCAAAGCAAACCGGCTCCGGCAGTGGGCACAGAAACAACCAGGCCAAGGATCAATACCAGGCTGATTTGAGCACCAATCTCCCCCGCAGCGGCCAACGGCCCTGGTGTCGGCGGCACAAAAACGTGGGTCGTATAGAGGCCTGACGCCAGAGCAATGGCAAGTACCGCAAGCGGTATGCCCGTTTTACGGCTTAAGACGCGGTTGATCGACGAGAGCAATACAAAACCAGAATCGCAAAATACGGGAATCGAGAGGATGAAGCCGGTCATGCTCATGGCTAAGGGAGCTCGCTTTTCACCTACCCTTTGCAACAAAGTTGCGGCAATGGTTTGAGCCCCACCACTTTTCTGCAGAATCGTACCTATCATTGTCCCGCAAGCTATTACAATGCCTATGCTACGAAGGGTATTGCCAAATCCTTCAGTCAGCTTTTCCAGCACCTGGTTCGAGTCCAATCCGCCCAGGAAGCCCGCCAGGATCGCGGCAAACAGTAATGCCAAAAATGGATGCATTTTTAGCTTGGTGGTTGCTAGAATGATAAGTACGACCAACAGGACTAAAGAGATAATATTCCACACGGATGTACCAACGCCCTTTCCAGAATGGGGATGTATTCCTTGAGCAGGTTGCAAGATAAGCGTTTTCTGAACGAAATGCGAGATCTATCCACTAACCGCATGGCAGGCATACTGGGTATCTCAGCAGCATTGCGTATCTCATCGACATTGGGCATCTCAGGGGTATTGCTAATCTCGTTACTGACCAGGTGCGCTGATGCCAGAGATCAGCCATCTCCAGAATTCACTAGCTCAGAGGAAGTCACTACTGACTCACTGACTGGACCCGACTCGCATACCGGTGCTCAATGGTGGTCGCTGCAACCATTGGAGATCAACCGCCCGCCATCTCTCCCGAATATCCCTACCGATTGGCAAGCCAATCCCATCGATCGATTTATCTACAAAAGCTTAAGTGACAAAGGCTTGCAACCGTCGCCCCCGGCAAGCAGCCGGGTCTTGATTCGCCGGGCAACTTATGACTTGATTGGCCTGCCTCCCACACCCCGGGAGGTCACTGCGTTTCAGCAGGCTTGCCAACAAGAAACTGGCTTCAGCGATCAGGTTGGCAGTCAGGCTTACCAACAATTGATCGAACGTCTACTCGACTCGCCTCATTATGGCGAACATTGGGGCAGGCATTGGCTCGACGTCGTTCGGTTCGGTGAAAGCCGGGGCTTCGAACGTAACGAAATCATCAACAATGCCTGGCCATTTCGCGATTACATCATTCGCTCACTGAACGAGGATAAACCGTTCAATCAACTAGTACTGGAACATTTGGCAGGCGATGTGATCGATCCTGGAAACCCACAGGTCGAAGCTGGGGCCATGTTTCTGGTGAGCGGGCCTTATGACGATGTTGGCAATCAAGACCCGCAGCAAGCAGCGATCATTCGCGCCAACACGGTCGATGAAATAATTCGCACCTCCGGAGAAGCGTTCCTCGGTTTGACCTTTGGCTGCGCCCGCTGCCATGACCATAAATTCGATCCGATTTCACAGCAAGATTATTACCGACTCTCGGCTACCTTCGCAGGGGTCCACCATGGCAGTCGAGTGGTCGCCACCGAACAACAGCAAACACAACTGCAAAAACAGCAACAACCACTCCAAGCGGCCCAACAGGAATTCTCGAAACGTGTGGTTGAACGCCGAAATTCCATCTTCGAGCGAGCCGAGAAAAAGGCTCACGCCTATGACCATCGTTGGACCCGTCCGCCAGCAAATCGTCTGCGTACTGAAGAGACTTTTCCACCCGTGTTGGCCAAATATGTACGCTTGATAGGCGAAGCAACCGACACCAATGTGCAATCAGCCACGCACTACAAGTTGGACGAGTTTGAAGTTTGGACAGCTGCTCCCTCATCTCGAAATGTAGCCCTGGCAGAAGCTGGAGGGCAAGCAAATGGAAAAAGCTCCATGCCCAAAGATTTTGCCGCTGCCTACAGTCCACAACTCACCATCGACGGACAATTTGCGGCCCGTTGGCTGGCCCTTTCGGCCGACTTGACCATCACCTTGCCCCAGACCGAGACGGTCACTCGAGTTGTATTTTCCAGCGACCGCCCTGGTGCCGCGGGCAAACACCCAGTTGCCGCCTTTGTCTGTGACTACCGGATTGAAGTCTCACTCGACGGCCGCCAGTGGACCGAGGTGGCCAATTCCCATGATCGCCAACCTGTCTCCCAGGGCCATCGCAGGCACCGCATGATCGAACTGGAGATGACTTCCCAGGAACGTCAGCAAATAGCCCAATGGACCACGGACCGGCAAAAAGTTGAGCAGCAACTGGCGGCGATGCCAAAGCTCGCTTCCTGGTGGATTGGAAATTCACGACAACCGGGTGGCCCTCAGCACGTCTTGTTGGGGGGCAACCCGCAGCGGCCAGGGGAAACCGTTTTCCCTGCCAGTCCTCAAGTCCTGCATGCGATAGGCAACAACTATCAACTAGAAGCCGATGCGCCCGAAGGGCAGCGACGCCTCGCATTTGCCCGCTGGCTCGTCGCAGCTGACAACCCACTCACCAAAAGAGTTCTGGCCAACCGCATATGGCAATACCATTTCGGCACCGGGATCGTTGCAACCCCCAATGATTTCGGCTCCATGGGAGGCAAGCCTTCGCATCCCGAACTGCTGGACTGGTTGGCACAGCAGATACAAGACCAGGGCTGGCAAATCAAACCTCTCCACCGGCAGTTGATGCTCTCGCAAACCTACCGACAGGCGGGTACCTACCGAATGAAAGCTGCGAGAGTTGACAGTCAAGCACGTTCTCTGTGGCGTTTTCCGCCTCACCGGTTGACCTCGCACCAATTACGCGACTCAATGTTACAGGTAGCGGGAAAACTTGATACGAAAATGAAGGGCCCCGGATTTCGCTTGTACCAATACTTACAGGACAATGTTGCCACCTATGTGCCATTGGATCATTTTGGCCCAGAAACCTATCGCCGCAGCATCTATCACCAAAATGCCCGCGCCTCACTCATCGATCTGCTGACTGAATTCGATAGCCCCGACTGTGCATTTTCAGTCCCACGCCGTACTACCACCACCACCCCGCTACAGGCGCTCACCCTACTAAATCATTCATTCACATCCGACATGAGCGATGCTCTGACAGCACGTATCGAGCATGAAGCATCCGGACAAGACAGGGCAGCACAGATCCAACGGGCCTTTTGGTTGATTTTTTCTCGACCGGCCGAACCGCCTGAAGTTACGGCCGCGCAGCCATTGATCGAACAGTTCGGACTGACCGCTTTTTGCCGAGGATTGTTCAATACCAACGAATTTATCTACATCGATTAACCCATGAACAAATCACACGCCCCATCCTCACAAGCACTCCTCGATCCCGTTCTTAACCGGCGCGAATTCCTGGGAAAGGTGCAGACAGGCTTGGCCAACCTGGGATTGGCTCATCTGTTGACCGGAGAATCGTTGGCAGATGAGCCAACCTCCACACCAAAGTCCGCCACCATCGACGGGACAGCATGGCTACCTGGACAAGGCCAGACACAATTTCCGGCCAAAGCCAAACGAGTCTTACAAATTTTCTGTCCCGGCGCGGCATCACATCTCGATTTGTGGGATTACAAACCAGATCTTGAAAAGTACGACGGGCAGCCTTTATCAGGTGAAGAAAACTTGGTCAGCTTTCAAGGGAAAAATGGCCCCTTAATGAAAAGCCCCTGGCCATTTCGACCCTGCGGCCAAAGTGGCAAACGAATCTCTTCGATGCTGCCGCACATGTCCCAACATGTGGACGATATCGCATTCATCCATTCAATGCATTCCAAAACCAATACTCATGGCCCTGGCTGCATCTTCATGAACACGGGTCATGCAAGTGAAGGGTTTCCCAGCGCGGGAGCGTGGCTCAGTTATGCCTTGGGCAGTGCCAACGACAATTTACCAACCTATGTCGCAATTCCCGATATGCGGGGAGAACCGCCCAATGGCAAGGCCAACTGGAGCAATGGATTTTTACCGGCACAACATCAGGCAATCCTACTGAGCAACCAGCAGTCGATTCGCAGTCTCAATCTCCCTGAGGGGGTACAGCAACAAGAAGAGCTTGCCACGCGCAAATTCCTTCGATTACTTAACCAGCGTCACCTGGAAACCCACACCGGCAACTCACAGTTACAAGCGCGTATGTCTTCCTACGAATTGGCCGCACGGATGCAACTTTCAGCGCCGGAGGTCAGTAACCTGGCTTCCGAGTCGCAGGCAGCGCACAGGCTTTACGGCACCGACGATTCGAACCGTCTCAAGGCGGCCTATGCTCGCAACTGCCTACTCGCACGGCGTTTGTTGCAGCGAGGTGTACGTTACGTAAATCTCTACTGTGCTTCGCGCGCCTCAGGCGTTGATGGGCTGCTGAATTGGGATGCGCACCAAACCCTGAAGCCTGATTACGAAAGACACTGCCCCATATTTGATCAGCCCACGGCGGCTCTACTGACCGATCTGAAGCAACGCGGCATGCTGGAAGAAACGTTGGTACTGTGGACGACCGAATTCGGACGCATGCCCACTCGACAACAGGGAACCTCAGGCCGTGACCACAACCCGGATGGATTTACATGCTGGATGATGGGAGCTGGTGTGAAACCGGGAGTCAGCTATGGCGCGACCGACCCATTTGGCCGCCGTGCAGAAGTGAACCCGACCACGGTCTGGGATTTTTATGCCACGGTACAACATCTACTGGGCTTCCAACATGAGCAGATCACCTACTATCACAACGGACTGGACCGTAGGCTCACCGATGTGTTTGGAAATGTGATTCAAGAAGTACTTGTTTAGCTCACAAAATCGTACTCGAGCGCCAGTGACGTACCAGGTTAACAACTACGCAAATTGCACTAAGTGCATAGGAAAATGCGGTACTCCAGAAATAGAGCTGATTGATTTCCAGAGAATTCTTCTCAATATTTGCCAATGTCAAGGAGGCGGAAATAACAAAGAAGATGAAAAAGGATATGCTGAATCCCACTAGTGTCCCAACGTTTTCACGTTGATAGCTGTTAAGTTGTTTTCATTTAGCACTTTACGAGAAAAGGTGACCTGTATCGATTTGAAATTGCTTTT
>JBDOMT010000311.1:0-6847 GCA_039831705.1 Pirellulales bacterium
CCCGCAGGGGACTTCCACCCCCAATCTCTTCACCATGCCCAACGCACCTGTCGCCCTTTCAGGGCTAGGGAATAATCTGAAAACGCCACCGTGGGCTCACGCCCCACGGCTAGATGCAATCGCCACTTCGTGGCGATTGCGGTAAGTAAGCCACAACCAGAAAGTCGGGTTTTAGCTGACTGTCGGCGAACCCTCCGCCTTCAGGCGGTGGTCTTCAGTTTGCTGGCGTTACTACCCGGACTGCTGCTCGCCCAAGAAAAGTCGCCCACCAAAAAGCAGCAAACCAAGCAGCAACCAGCCAAGAAGAAGCAAGCTAAAAAGAGACCCAATCCGGTTTATGCCCCAATCAAAGATGATCCGTCACTGCCCCGCGTTCTCTTAATCGGCGATTCCATTTCAATCGGATATACCTTGCCGGTGCGGGGTTTGTTGAAGGGCCAGGCAAATGTCCATCGTCCACCCACAAACTGTGGACCGACGATCAGCGGGCTCAAGCAGATTGACGCCTGGATCGGCAAGCAGTCGTGGGATGTAATTCACTTCAACTGGGGACTGCATGACCTGAAATACATGGGACCCAAGGGGCAGAACTTGGCAAAGCCTGGCACCGAAGGCAGCCACCAACAAGTGCCGCCGGCGGAATACGAAAAGAATCTCCGCAAACTTGTGGCCCGACTAAAGAAAACCGGTGTGTCGTTGATCTGGTGTACGACCACGCCAGTCCCCGAGGGTGCCGCGGGACGTGTCGTGGGAGATTCGGCCAAGTACAACGCGATCGCCGCTAAAGTGATGCAAGAGAACGATGTCGCCGTTGACGATCTGTATGCGTTCTCGTTGCCCAAGCTCAAGTCGATCATGCGACCCGCGGACGTGCACTTTACACCCGATGGATCGAAGCAACTGGCCGAGTACGTTGTTACGACAATCCGAGCAGCGTTGAAGAAGTGACAAGGTGTAATTGCATGACAAAATATTTGTTGACTTTTTTTGTAGTCTGCACTGCAATTTGCCAGGCTGAGGTACGCCTGCCAAAACTCATTGGCTCGAATATGGTGCTGCAGCGAGATTGTGAGGTAAAATCTGGGGTTGGTCCGATCCGGGAGAAGAACTCCAAGTGGGTTGTGATTGGTGGGACCGGATGACGCGCACCACGGCCGATGCCGATGGGAACTGGCAAGTCCGTATTCGAACTGGAAAAGCCGGCGGACCACACAAGATGACCATTGCCGGAAACAATACCATCGTGTTGGAGCAAATTTTGTTTGGTGAGGTGTGGGTTGGTTCGGGACAGTCGAATATGGAGATGCCGTTAGTGAAGGTGTCTGGCGCCTACACGGGCATCCAGGACGCAGCGCAGGAAATTGCGAATGCTACCTATCCCGAAATCCGCCTATTTCAGGCAGGAAACTATAGTAGCACCGAGCCTCTTGATGACGTGGAATCAGGTATCAGTATGTATGGCATTCCGCCGGCAGTCTGCACCTGGCAAGCTTGTTCACCTGAGACAGTTCCAACTTTCTCATCGACCGCTTACTTTTTTGCCCGTGCGTTGCACACGGAGTTGAATGTGCCCATTGGAATCATTGATGCTTCTTGGGGTGGTACGCCAGCTGAGGCTTGGACACCGGCCCCAGGATTGGAGTCACTGGGATACAAGGACGAATTAGAGCAAGCGGCAAAGCTCCCACAGCAAGCAGACAAGAAGATCCCGACCCGACTTTACAACGGCATGATCCATCCACTCCGAAACTTCCAGATCAAGGGCGCAATTTGGTATCAAGGTGAGGGCAATGCTGGACGAGCGGAAAAATACCATCGTCTATTTTCGACCATGATTAGCCAGTGGCGCGAGTCCTTTGGTTATCAGTTCCCTTTCTACTTTGTGCAAATATCCGAGCTAAGCCAATAACCCCTTGACCAGTTGGCCATGGACGTCGGTCAAGCGATAGTCGCGACCTTGGAAGCGATAGGTCAAGCGAGTATGTTCGAAGCCAAGCAAGTGCAACAGTGTTGCATTCAAGTCATGGACAGGGACAGGGTCTGCTACGACATTGAAACCAAGTTCATCGGTCTCACCGTGGACATGTCCAGCCCGGATTCCACCACCAGCCAGCCACATACTAAAGCAGCGGTTGTGGTGGTCTCGACCATCATTTCCACCTTGTACCATTGGAGTTCGGCCAAATTCACCACCCCAAATGACCAACGTATCATCCAGCAAACCTCGTTGTTTTAAGTCTGCTACCAACGCGGCACTTGCTTGATCGGTAGCGAAGGCATTCTTTTTTATGTCAGCTGTCAAATTACCGTGTTGATCCCAAGCTTCGTGGAACAGTTGGATGAAGCGGACTCCACGTTCAATCAACCGTCGTGCCAATAGACAATTGCGAGCGTAATTTGCCTGCTGCGGATCTTGGATTCCATACATCTGCAGAATATGTTCTGGTTCGCTTTCCAAATTCATGAGTTCTGGTGCACTGGTCTGCAGGCGGTAGGCCATTTCGTAGCTTTGTATCCGAGCTGCGATTGCCGGATCTCCGATAGATTGCAATGACAATTCATTCAAATGACGCAAACTGTCTAGCGATGCACGTTGTGCCGTGGCATCGATACCTGGTGGGTTGGAAAGGTACAACATCGGGTCGCCCGTACTTCGAAACGGTATGCCACCATACATCGTCGGCAAGAAACCACTACCATAATTGCTTGCCCCGCCACTGGTCCCTTTGGCACTGGTCAGAACGACAAAACCGGGCAGATCTTCTGATTCACTTCCCAAGCCATACAAGGTCCAGGCTCCCAAACTGGGACGGCCAAATTGTTGCGAACCTGTGTTCATAAATATCTGGGCAGGGGCATGGTTAACCGCTTCGGTTTGTAATGATCGAACCAGGCAAATGTCATCAGCAATGCGCGCGGTGTGAGGAAGCAGTTCGCTGATTTCCATGCCGCAACGACCGTGCCGCGAAAACTGGTATTTGGGACCCAACAGGGCTGAATTTGGATTAATAAACGCCGCCCGGTAATCTTTCAACAATTCAGCGGGTGGCAACTGACCGTCGCGTTTGCTTAGTTCCGGCTTGGGATCGAGTAGCTCGAGATGGCTGGGAGCTCCTGCCTGAAACATGAATATGACGCGCTTCGCCTTTCCTGGAAAATGAGATTGGCGCGGCGCCAGGGGATGGCTCACCGTGGCTTGCTGGCTCTTGTTGGCCAGTAAGTTTTCATCGGCCAGCAAGGCGTTGGCCGCAATACCGGCCAGACCAATACCACACTCTTTCAGGAACCAACGTCGGCAGGCCGACTGGGTAAGCAATTGCTGAGCTTGCTGTGGTGAAGACATTCCAGGAGTCCTACAAGTTGCTAATTTTTACTGATGGTTTCGTCCAAATTGAGAAGAACGCGAGCCACGAGCGTCCAGGCGGCAACATCCTGAGGAGTAGCATGAGGAGGCAAATCAGGAAGTTTCTGGGCATCTCCTGTGGCAATCTCGCGAGGATTCAACCAGCCATCGGCAAGTCGACTCCTTTGATTCGACAACAACGCCAAGATCTCTGCCCGTTCAGTTGCGCTGGGTGCCCGAGCCGTACACAAACGAAATGCATAATTGGCTCGGCTCGCATCTTTCTCGCCACCTTCTCGCAAGACCCGCAAGGCCAAAGCACGCGCCGATTCGACAAAAATAATTTCATTGAATCCTGTGAGGGCTGCTAAAGGCGTATTCGACAGAACGCGCCGGACGCAAGAGACGTCTCCATTGGGACCGTCAAAGTTTGACATCACCGGATCGGGCATCGATCGTTTGCGAAATCCATACAATGTTCGACGGTAGCGTTGGGGACCCACAGTGGGCTTCCAATAATTCGGGTAGACAAAATTGTAATCCAGCACATTTTGAGGAACGGGCGGAATGATAGGTGGTCCGCCAATTTGTTGAGTCAACAATCCCGCAGCACTTAAGGCGATGTCTCGAACCACTTCCGCATCACATCGGAACCTGGGTCCTCGAGTCAACAGGCGGTTTCGAGGGTCTTTTTCTAATAGATTCGCCGAGACTTTCGAACTTTGCTGGTAGGTCGAGCTGGTAACGATCGAGCGAATCAAATGCTTCTGACTCCAGCCGTGCTTCATGAGGTCAACCGCCAGCCAATCAAGCAGCTCCCGATATTCGGGAATAGAGGCGCGGGTGCCAAAGTCTTCGGGCGTTTCCACTAGACCTGCACCAAAAATTGCTTGCCAAATTCGATTGACCGCTACACGTGCAGTCAATGGCGATCGTCGACTGGCCAACCACCTAGCGAATGCCAGTCGATTGGGCGTGTCCGTGTCTGTGTCTGTGAACCGATGCAGTGCCGCTGGCGTGTGCGGAATAACAGGGTGAGTCGGCCGGTCCCACTCACCCCGACTAAGCAGGAATGTCTGGCGATGATTGGCGGGATCACGTCCAGCAAGATGCAAAATCGAGGTTATTGGGGACGGAAGTCGATGCCAAATCGAATCAATCTGTTGATTGAGATCGAAGCACTCGGTTCGTGATTTTCTCCAGGCGGTAAACAGGGCCTCTCGTTGTGCCTTGGTACGCTGGGAAGAAGAGATTTGGGCCGCTAACATAGCCGCTCGATCGACTGGCGGTACCGACGGTGTGGGCTCACGAGTCAAACTCAACCGGCAGCAGCCAACCATAGCTCCCATCCGCAGGACAATTTTCCACTGCGTATCCGATGGCAAGTCAAGCTGCTTTTCGAATTGCACCACGGCCAACGATGATTGGTTGCGACGCCCTATGCCCCGGTCGGCATTCCACGATGTCTCGATGGAGCCATCGATTAAACCTTGGACGGGGCCACTCACTTTTTTGCCATCTTTTGATTTTTGTTCTGGCTCAGAGAAGTCGGCGCTGGCATTGATTAACTTCAGTTTTTGCCAATTTGACTCGTCCGGCTTACGGATAGAAACCTCTAATTCTTGTAGGTCCCATGAGCCCGTAGAACTTCGTCCGGGGCCCCGGTAGGGCAAGTCGCCATGCGGCAAAATTTCGATACGCAAGCCAGTAGCGTCATTCACTTCGGGCTTGGCGAGCAGATAGATTTCACTACTGGTGTGGCCGAGCATCAATATCGATTGGTCTGGCTGTTGAACGGGATGATTGAGTCCGCTCACACTCCCCAATTCCGTGGCATCCAAGAACGACCAAGGTATATTTTTAGCAACAAGTTCTTGCGCCCAAGCGGCCATCATCGATTTCCAATTGGGAACCAACTGCTTCACTTGATCTTCGGTGGTTTTTATTTCTTTTTGTATTTGAGCAATTTGCTGCTGCTGGTCAGTGGAGTAAACGGCGGATTGGGCTTCGTAAGAATTATTCAGAAAGGCGAACATCCCATAATATTCTTCCTGCGTGAGTGGATCGAATTTGTGTGTATGGCATTGAGCACATTGGGTTGTCAATCCCATAAACGCTTTGCCGATGCAATCCATGCGGTCGAACATTTCAAACATACGAAATTGTTCTGGCACGATCGCTCCTTCTTCATTCAACATGCTGTTTCGCAAAAATCCCGAAGCGATGATTTGAGACGGGGTGGCGTCTGGCAGCAGATCACCGGCGATCTGCTCGATGATGAATTGGTCGTAAGGCAGATCACGATTGTAAGCCCCTATCACCCAATCGCGCCACGCCCACTGATCTCGGCGACGATCTTTTTCGTAACCGTTGGTGTCGGAATAACGAGCGACATCAAGCCAATGACAGGCCCACTTCTCACCATAGCGAGGATCCCCCAATAGTGCCTCAAGGGTAGCCGCAAAATGCTCCTCTTGGAACTTGTCCAACTCGTGAGGGCTGGGTGGTATTCCGATCAAGTCGAGATATAAGCGACGACACAGGGTAGTGTCGTCGGCGGAGGGTGATGGAGTGAGCTGCATGGTTTGCAACCTCTTCATTACGAAATGGTCGACCGGGTGAGCGGGCAACTTTGGATCGAGGGGCACTTGCTTGGGAGTCTGAAATGCCCAATGCGTTTGATATTCGGCTCCTTGTTCAATCCAACGCTGCAGGGTCATTTTTTGCTTCAGAGAGAGAGGCTTCTTTTCATCTGGCGGCGGCATCATAAGGTCGGGATCGTCTGAGAGGACACGGATGATAAGTTGGCTCTGCTCGGGATGCTGAGGTACTACCGCAGGCTCTCCCGTGTCACCACCTGCCAAGGCATGATCGCGAAGATCAAGCCGAAGACTCGCCTCACGCGAATCGGCATCGGCCCCATGGCACTGCATACAATGTTCAGCCAGGATAGGTTGGATATCTCGCTGGAATTCGACTGCAGATTCCTCGGCTTGGGCGCCTGCAGTACAAGCCAACGCCAACAGGGCTGGCATGAACAGGGGACCTAGGTGTGGGCACCACAACCGTCTGCCTGTTTGAGTCTGCTCTATTGCAGTCATGATCTAATACAGAAGAAGTTACCGGAAAGGGACAAAATACAGCAGGAGACTGGTCTCCCTGACAAGATCGCCTTTACCTAAACTGGCAGTACGCCGACGAGGATATTCAAAGAACATACCAACACCAAGTATATTTAAAACCAAGAAAAGAACAACCAGATTCAGCTTTTATGCGAGCGGCAGATGAGAATTAGAGACGACTGTTTGACCACGGCGTTCTTCAGCGAGACATTGGCAATAATTACATTACCTTCCAAGTAAACTGATAGTAAACTGATAGTAAACTGATAGTAAATTTGATTTTCACCCTAACAGGGATGATTGTACCAAGAGGGATTGGTCAATCAAGGAAAAATTGGCACGAATGAAGAGGGCAAGAAGGCCAAGAGCCTCCATCGGGGCT
>JBDOMT010000067.1:0-6836 GCA_039831705.1 Pirellulales bacterium
CAACGTGTTTGGGAATCCAGCTACACTGTATGTGTTCACACGCCACCGATGGATAACAACTTACGTCGATCCTGACCACAAAATATTCCAGAAAAAGCTGTTTTGCTAAAAGGGTGGGGAAGTCAGGCTAGGGTACGACATCTTGGTCAATGGTCAGGTGGCAAGCACTACGAGTACCATCATCCAAAGGTGGCACGATGGAAAGTGGCACGAACTGGGACGGACAGCCTATCGGGTGAATGGCAATGGTCTGGAACTGGCATTGCCACGCCAGATGCTTCAACCAACCACAGCAAGCACCAATTTGTATTTTCCCACCTTCGATTTTCACTGGGCAGACAATGTTCAGAACCTGGACAGCCCATCCCAATTCGGAGTAAACGGCGACAGCGCCCCCAATCGGCGCTGGAACTTCCGGTATGAAGTGAAAAAATAACTCCAGATAACTCCACTTCCAGAAAAATAACTCCAGATAACTCCAGACACTTCCAGATAACTCCAGACACTCCACCTCCTCTCTCCACCTCCTCTTGTGAAATTCCAGACGAAATTCCAGACGAAATTCCAGACACCCCACTTTCGAAATTCCAGACACCCCACTTTCACGAAATTCCAGACACCCCACTTTCATGAAATTCCAGACACCCCATTTTCATGTCTTTCACCTTTCAGCTCCACTTTTCTAGGCAGATTGAGCAATTCATATAACTTCGAGTCTGGCTAAAGCGATTGCTTGAATCTATCCGTCACGTCTCAAAAAAATGGCATCAACCTTGTTGACATGCCAAGACGTACAAGTATACATTATTACACTATCTGCCTGATGTATACATATTTACACTACTCATCATTCGATCACCTCAAGAGGTCTACCATGCCATCTTGTCCTAGGTCAGAGATTGTCCGCGAGGGCAAAGCGGGGGTCTATCATGTCTGGTCCCGTTGCGTTCGCCGCGCGTTTCTGTGTGGAATCGATCCCCTCACCAACAAAGACTATAGCCATCGACGTGACTGGATTTGTGACTTCCAACAGCGACTGGCCGCCCTGTTTGGAATCGAAGTCGGTTTCCACGCTGAACTTTCAAATCATCTCCACCTCCTCTTGAGAGCACGTCCCGATGTTGTGAAAACTTGGACCGATGAAGAAGTCATCCGCCGAATGATGACCGTCTTTCGACTCGTTAAAAGCAAGGATGGCCAAACCATTCGTGAGCTCACTGACACAGAAGTGGCCGCCGCGATGTCCGATCCAGAAAGGATCGTCGTTTTACGGAAGCGGATCTCTAGTGTTTCAAGCTTCATGCAAGCACTGTGTGAACATATTGCCCTACGCGCGAATCGAGAAGATGACAGTTCAGGCTGTTTTTGGGAATCGAGGTTCCGGGCCAGAAGTCTTGAAAACGAATCGGCAATCCTAGTTTGTGGGATCTATATTGATTTGAACCAAATTCGGGCAGGGGAAACACTAACGCCGGAGGATTCGACACACACATCGGCGTATGATCGGATTGAAGCCCGAAAAGCACAGATTGCAGGAACAACGACATCTGGTGAGATGCGCGCCGATGGCTGGCTTTGTGAATTAACACTTGATCAGCAAACAGAGACATTCGTAGGTGCCACCACGTCGCAAACACCATGGCGTGCATCCGATAAGGGGCTGCTACCAATTGCGCTGGAAGATTATCTTGAGCTACTGGATTGGACTGGACGGACCGTTCGGGAAGACAAAAAAGGCGCAATTCCTTGGCACCTTGCACCGATCCTCGACCGGCTGGGAATTAACCAAAATCTGTGGACTGACTTGACAACTAAATTCGACTCTCAGTTCAGCCATGTTGTTGGCACAGCAGCTCAGGTTGTCGATCGTGCCAAGCAGGCAGGCCGGCAATGGTATCAGAAACGAGCCCGCTGCCAGGAGGCTTTCGGCTGATAGCGAATGCAGTAACTTGTCTGCCAAGGCGATTTCATCTTCTCTTACCAACCTTGCTCTTCGGGCCTGTACAAAGAAGGCTCCCATGCAAACTTCTACGCGCAGGCTGTATAATTCCAGCCTCTGCTGCTACTAAATAGCATCACCTCAGCATAATCTCATAGTGCAAGGCAGATTCACTGGCCCAAATTGCACTGTGTTTAAAATGTGGTGTGTCTGAAAATGCTTTCTGAAAATGCTTTCATCTGAAAATGCTTTGGAATTTTCTCTTCTGGAATTTTCTTCCCCAGTAGCTGGTGCGATCCAGGTAATAGAATGGGCTTTGCGGTCGATAGTCTTTGTAGGTGTAGTCGCCCACGGTTTTGGGAATGACCGGCTCAATCTGTGTACCTTCGTGCCATTCGTTAAAAGAAGTGATGTTGATAATTGAAGGTTCCTCCTTTATGGCTGCAGTAAACATTCGATCGTAATATTTACCATTTTCTCGATCACGTGTGTTCCGGCCGTTCCAAGGTCTGATACGTGTATCGATATAGCCGGGGCCAACGCTAGGGATAAAAGCCACCCTGTGTTGTTTTGCAAATGCTGCCAGCGTGGACCAATTTTTAAGAGTTGAACCATAGGTAAAATTGTCTGTGGCAAAGTAGGTGTAATATCCATCGAAGTGCGCTGCAAGCAATGATGGGCCATCTCCAGCTTTTACCCAAAGTCCAATCATCACCGCGTCGTAGGGCGTGTTGCGAATGGTTTGACTTCCATTTGGTGCAAGCAGTATGGCCCATTGGTCTGGGGAAGTGAGATAGGAATCGTAAATGTAAAACAGAGGTAGCGCAGGTGCTTTGGAACAGGCCAGGTCACCTGTGTGTCCAATATTCTCGTGGCCGATGCGTCCTTGCATAAATCGACACCGATAAAAGGCCGCATGTTGACCATAGGTGTCGATAATATGGCGAATTGCTTGACGAACCTGTTTTGGGTTGCGTTTGCCATAGCCCAAGTTTGGTTCCAAATGGAAATTCACCTCAATCTGATACTTGGCTGCGGCATCCAATAATTTGGGGATAGTCCGATCGGTGTAAGAATCAATCCCCCACCAGGAGACACTAATGACACCAATTCCAGCACGTCGCAGTTGCCGCATATGTCGATCGAGGTCCTTTGGGTTGTTGGAGCTGGTGCACCCACTTTGTGGGTAAAAATTGGCACCAATATCGTCTCCTCCAGGGTAAGACCGCGTGAGCCCTGTGCGTACGGCGACCGGATGATTCCAGTGTCCTTGCCACTGGCTGTCTGTGTCAGGATTTCCATACCATGGGTAATAAAATGCATGTACACACTTCGATGTGGCCTGCTCTGGGTGCTTCTTTTTTGACTCGGTAAGATTATTTTCCTCACCATTGCTGTAACTCATGAATAGTAGGCTCAGCAACATGAACGTTGTGACGTTCGAGACCACAGGCCATTCATTCGGAAAAAATCTAGTCATCAAAGCACTCGATTGGATTTTTCAAGTTGATTGATCGGTATGATTTGTGCAAATTGGCAACTTTGGGCCTGTTCTATCATACACGAAACACAGAAATTGATCCTTTGCCACATTAGTACTACAATTTGGCAACTATCTTCATATCTAACTGGTTTGAGATTCCAGACATGAAAGTGTTCCGTACTGACTATGCATTCGTATTTATGACAGCCGCATTGACTGTTTATGGTGCTGTCCTACTGCTTGGCACAAGAGTAACCGGCTCCGCAGCGTTGGCACAAATAATTGAAAGGAGCGAACAACAGGTGACTTCTCCAAAAGACGAACGGCTATACATTCTTAACGTGCTCTGGTTCAAGCAAGAAGGAGGCGCTGAAAAATACCAGGAGCATCTACGCGCTACGGGGCCATATGTGGCGAAATATGGCGGAAAATCAGATGGGGCCTATGTGCCCGATGCTAATATTATCGGTGAGTTCGATGCCGATCTGGTTTTCTTTGTCGAATGGCCAAATTTAACCGCGTTTACAGAATTCATTCAGGACCCCGGATATCAAGCCATAAGCCACCTCCGTACGGAGGCGATCCGTGATTCGTTGCTGGTTCGCTGTAAGAGGAAGTAGGGACTGATGCTTTGGTTGAAGCACATCGCAATTAGCTGTCTGGTTACTCTAACAGCAAAACCGCTCATTTATGGGGCTATACCCACGGCGGCACCATCGGATCCTATGAACTACGATCTGTGTGTGCGTCACGCCTTGGTGATTGACGGCACAGGCTCACCTGGCTACCGGGCCAATCTGTTCATTCGTGAGGGCCGTATCGGCGACATCACTGCACCTGAAATAGTGCACAATGCCACACGCGTGATCGACGCCGATGGAATGGTTGTCACACCCGGTTTCATCGACACTCACGCCCATGGCAATCCGATACGCACCCCTTTTTTCGGAAATTTTCTGGCCATGGGTGTCACCTCGCTTTGCCTGGGACAGGATGGCGACAGCCCCACAGATCCTGTCTCGTGGTTTCACAGTCTCGAGAACTTGTCTCTGGGACCCAACATCAGCCTATTTATTGGACACGGAACGGCACGCAACGAAACCGGAGTTGGCATCAACCCTGAACCGTCGTCGCAACAACTCAAGGCGATGCAACAATTTGTACGCGAAGCAATGAAAGCTGGATGCCTGGGTCTCTCCACCGGTCTCGAGTATCAACCTGGTTCATTTGCAAAAACCAATGAACTGGTGGCGTTAGCCTATCCCGTAGCAAAAGCTGACGGTGTCATCATGAGTCACTTGCGAAGTGAAGACGACGATGCCATTGAACGTGCGCTGGCTGAGCTTCTCGAGCAAGGTCTGCAAAGCCATTGCCCAGTGCACGTGTCTCATCTCAAAGTGACTTATGGACGCGGTGCAGGTCGGGCGGAACGAGTACTACAGCAAATGGAAACGGCGCGTCAAAAAGGGTTGCGAGTTACGGCTGATCTTTATCCCTATCTCGCCAGCTACACAGGAATCAGCATTATCTTCCCAAGTTGGGCCAAACCACCATTTGACTACGCACAAGTCGTACGTACGCGCCGTGGCGAATTGGCGGAATATCTCCGTGTGCGGGTCCTGCTGCGTAATGGTCCGCAAGCTACTCTTTTGGCCACACCACCCTGGACAGGGAAAACCTTACAGCGGGTCGCCGAGCAACTGGAAAAACCTTTCGAGGATGTACTCATCGATGAAATGGGACCGAGCGGAGCCCAAGCAGCCTACTTCGTCATGGATGCTCCATTACAACAGCGATTTTTAATCGATCCCCACGTCATGATCTGTTCGGACGGCAGTCCCACAATGCACCATCCACGTGGACATGGTGCCTTTGCCCGGATCATTCGCAAGTACGTGATTGAGAAGCAAATCTTGTCACTCGAGCAAGCCATCCACAAAATGACGGGATTACCGGCTTCAACCACTGGCCTCAATCAATTGGGGCGCGGCCGCATCGCTGTCGGTTGCGCTGCCGACCTGCTAATATTCGACCCCAAACAAGTCAAAGACAATGCAACTTTTGAACAACCTCACAAGCCAGCCAGCGGATTCACCTGGGTTCTCGTGAATGGCCAAATTGTGATTGAACACGGTCTACCAACTGCAACGCGTAGTGGTACCGTCCTTAAACGTTCCGGGAGCTGATAAGATCTATCGGCCCAAGTCTAGCACTAAAATAAACCGCGAACACCGCATGCTCGTCACATCAGCAACAAACCGAAAAAATCGACTTTATTCTTTTCTGTTGGCTGCTTTTATCGTGATTGCCGCCGCCCTACTTGGCCCCTTCTATCCCTGGTGCCTGCTTGGCGTGTTACTGGGACCGTTTGTCTACTGGTGGCTTCGGCGACCTTGGAAAAGACGCTTGTGTGTCATGGCACAGCCTTTTCCAAAGATCTGGGAGGGAATCCTGCACACACGGGTTGCATACTTCAACGCCCTCAGTGACAAGCAACAGGACCGATTCCGAAAACTGGTAAAAGTCTTCCTCGATGAAACTCGAATTACTGGCATTCGCACTGACGTGGATGAAACGACGCGGGTTTTGGTGGCTGCCAGTGCGATTATTCCCGTGTTTAATATTGACGACTGGGAGTATTCCAGGCTAGGTGAAGTACTGATCTATCCAGGCAGCTTTGACCATGACTATCGCACCGATGGCAATCTACCGCGCGATACGCTAGGCATGGTCGGCACCGGACATTTAAGCGGTGTGATGATTCTCTCAAAACCAGCACTGCTAACTGGGTTCGACATCAACACCGACGAGGAAAACGTTGGCATCCATGAATTCGCCCATTTGGTCGATGGAGCCGATGGGGCAATCGATGGAATTCCACCTGGAGTCCCGCCCGATGTTGCCAAAAAGTAGATTGAATGGGTTGGCCAAGAGTTGGCCATGTCGCCAGAGAAACGAACTCACATCAAAGATTATGCCTATACCAATGAGGCTGAGTATTTTGCCGTATTGACCGAATACTTTTTTGAGGCTCCAGGCATTCTTCAAAAAAAGAATCCGGAATTGTATCGCATGCTGGTAAGGATGTTCCGCCAGGACACCGCCACATTTCTTCCCGGGGTCATGCGGCATCGCGCACCACGCATAGGCCGTAATAGGCGCTGTCCATGCGGCAGTGGCAAGAAATACAAAAAGTGCTGTCTGCGCAGCTCTGTGCAGGGCGTACCGGGTTAACCTGTATATTTCATAAACTCGGGCACCGAAACTTGTTTTGGTTGGCGAGAGGCCGATGAGTGCTGTGTTTGCAAGGCAGACACTGAAGACCACCGCCTGAAGGCGGAGGGTTCGCCGACAGTCAGCTAAAGCCCGACTTTCTGGTTATGGCTTACTTACCGCAATCGCCACGAAGTGGCG
>JBDOMT010000101.1:0-28541 GCA_039831705.1 Pirellulales bacterium
CAGTCATGACAAGACTGCCATTCCTGGGGGTGCGTACTTAGTGACTCATGGTCGCCAAAAATTGACTTTTTGCCTGACTGGCCTGCTTTGTCTCATCCACGGCGACTCGCAGCTCATCTTCAGTTTGGCGAAGTTCCTTGGCAACCCGTTCTAACTCTTCGTTGGACAATTTCAGCTCGCTTGCCCGTGATTCAACAGCTGCTGTACGATCTTCTACTCGCTGTTCCAACGTTGCATTGAGATTCTGCAATTGCTCAAATCCTTCTGCATTCTCTAACGCCGCACCAGCGAGACAGGCGATAAAATCCGCCAACCGCCTCTCATCGTCACCAAACAATCCGGCAACTTGTTCATTCGCGACAAGCAATACAGCAGCAGCTCGATCGCGCACTCGAATTGGTACGCAGATCAATGAATGAGTAGTTTGCAAGCCATATTGAAGTTCACTATGGTCGTTCAAGTCCTCAGTCCCGGTAATGGCACACTCCGCATCAATGGCTCTTTGGATTAAGTCTCTATCGAAATCTTCCTCCCAATTGCCGGCTACCGGTGAGAATTTATGGGATGGACTACTTTGCTCAATTTCCAACACCAAGCAACGTTGACCACGAAGCAATCTCAAAGCTGATGAGAAAATTTCCTGATAGATACTGCTGGTAGTCAGTCCGGATGCAACTTTGCGTCCCGAATCCAAAACAGTGTCAAATCGATCTGCCAGTGACAATGAACCAGGCTCTCTTACCGTATCGATTGGTTCACTATTGCCTGGATCGCTGGGGCATAGTTGGGTCATCAACGATTGCCCCATGGCAATGTAGTCCGCAGATTCCAGCCAACCTAATTCCTGGCCAATTTGTCCTTTTACTTGCAAGGTCTTAGCATATTCGTACTTTTCTCCAAGACTTTCTGCCACTTGCAAGCTGTGCTCCAGGAGTTTGCGAATTTTCTTAGCGCGAGTTCCACGCATGGCGCCTATCATAGCCTGTTCGCGCAGAGCACGCGGTAGATCATTGCGACAAATCCTCGCAGCTCGCACAGCATGACGTGCCACGGAGTCCGCTCGCCGCAGGAGGATGTCCTTATCTGTCGTTACGAGTCCACGATGGCGCTGCGCCTCGCAACGCAAGGCCGTTGCTAGCCAGGTCATGATAGGAATAGTGTAAGCGTTTTTAACACCAGCCTCATTAGCAACTGCATTTGCTTCCTGGAGAGTCTTCACCGCTTCGCTGGTCTTTCCTGCATGAATTAGGTAGACGGCTCTGGCAAACAATACCTGACATTGGCCCTGCGCATCATGCCTGATACGATTGAGCTCTTGCTTAAGAGGTTGTTCCGCAACCGATCCAAATGCAGCACGTTCCCACACATCAAATATGATTCCTGAGGCCTGCTCGTCTCCCAAATCCAGCCCCGATTGATAGTTCTGCTGCGACTGTTCAATCGCCCATTCAAATTGGCCTAAGTGATAGTAAGAGGCGGCAATCTGGTAACGAGCAATATGGACCTGCCAATAATCCCCCATACGCTCTAACAAATGAACCGCCTCGCGACATTTGTCAACACACTCACTAAAACGAGAAGCTGCATAAAGTACACATCCATAGTAGTGAAGCGAATTACCTTCTCCCCATGGGTCTTCAAATGAACGGCAAATTTCCAACGACTTTTCAGCGTATCGCACTGCGCGACGATGCAAAGGCAATAAAGTCATCACTGGTGCATGCTCTGCATAGGCGTAAGCCAATTCCAGTGTAGGCAGATACGACTCTGCCATATTCATGCCTTTAAGATGGCACCATAGGGTCATGATCTTACTACGTGCGTACCAACTACCGTGAGCCAGGCCACTAAACAAACGCACCGCTAGTCTCTCTGATTCATTGGGAAGTCTTCTACGTCGTCCCAAAAACATCCAGGGCAAGTAGGTATGTAGTATTTGTTTGGTCGATTCCCAAACCAGCAGTAGAATAAAAGTCCCTCTTCGACGAGGGATGTAAGTATCCAAGGTTCGCAGTGCCATCTCATAGTCTTCTACTGCATGATTCATGTCTCCTCGTTTGAATGCAATTTCAGCTAGCTTACCTCGGATCTGAGCTAATCGCAGTTTTCCTTGAGCGTATTCGACGGCTTTTTTGAACATACTTGAGGCGCTTTCATAGTCGCCTCGTAACATGAGCACATCTCCCAACCCCTGCGCAACACGATATTTAGTCAATCGATCAGCAACCGCAGCGCCACGTTCTGCAATACGGTACTGCTGTTCCGCAATTTCAAAGGCATATTGGGAACGTGCCTGCTGGGCAGCGACCAATGCATAAGGCAGAGCGCTTTGGTAGTCCCCGGAAGCGTCAAAATGAAAAGCCACCTCAGATTCACGGATGTCCTTCAGGGAGAGGAGATACTTAGCCACGTCTCTATGGATTTTTCCTAGATCTTGAGAACTCAACCTTTCTAATAAAGCGGCTCGGATTTTATCATGGATAAAAACACAAACTGATTGGTCTGGCTTTACCCAGACAAGACATCGACGACGCGCTTTGTCAACCGCCGCAATTGCTTGAGACGGCGACTGCTCAGTCATGAAGGCCGCTGCACTGAGATCGAATTCCTTGCCAAATATTGCGCCGACGGATAAAAAGGCTATCGTATCTGTATCCAACAAATCAAGCCGTTGTGTCAGCAATTCTGCTGCCTGCGACGAAGATTGAGTCGACAGGATTTTCGTGTGGTCGACTTTCCAACCTTTTGAGTCACCGGTCAGCGCGCCTGATTCCACAAGACCACGTAGTACTGCGGAAGCCATGAATGGACTTCCGCCTGCTAATCGCGTGACCGTTTCCAACACGACTTCGGGGAGTGGTCCTGCCATCGATTCGGCAATCCGTCGTAGATCATCATCGGTTAGAGGTGATAAATTCAAATGCTGCAGATGTTGGACGCTTCGAATTGGGTGACTTTTTGATACTTCTTCGGTACGAAAGGACGCCACAATCAGCACGTTTCGGACGACAAGATCATTTACTAATCCAGCATCGCTCCATCTTTCGAGCAGCTTGAACATCAACTCATCAGCCCACTGACAATCATCCAACAAGATCAATGTGGGCCTTCCAGCGTTGCCCAGAGCATCGAGTAGAGTTGTCAAGGCGCGTAAACTTCTTGCTTCACCAAAAGCTTCGGGACCTTCATCTTGGTGTGGAACTGTGTTTAAGATTTCAGCCAACCGTGGCAATGAAGCAACCAATGCGTCCAAATCATCTCCCAACGCTCCACGTATAGATTTCGCCAGATGCTGATTTACTTTCAAGTCGGTCGACAGGCCTGAGATCACACCATCCAGTAGTTGAAGAGGCCGCTGGCCGATTTGATTTGTTTGTTTGCCACGCAGTACCCAAACACCATCACGAGTTGCCCTTTGAGCCATTTCTACAAGTAAACGCGTCTTACCACTGCCCGAGTCTGCCTCTAGTAGGACCAAACCACCGTGGCCATCTCTCGTTTTTTGGAGCAGTTGATCCATACGCCCCAACTCTTCACCACGAGATACGAAGGCAGGCTCGGCAAGTGTAATTCGAACATCGGAAGCACCGATGGCAATTTCAGGATGTTGCTCTCCTTTCTCCAATGCATGAATTATTTGACGAATGTCTGACAATACTGCTGCTGACGATTGATAGCGATCCCTAGGATCTTTACGTAGTAATCGCTGCAACAACTCTTCCAACGCTCTTGGGACAGCTACACCCAATGTTGCTAACCCAGGAACGGCGCTGGTCATGTGTTGGAATAATATGTCTCCGACCGATTCCCCAGTGAAAGGAGGACGCCCAACAAGAGCATTGAAGAGAACAGCCCCCGCCGCATAGAGGTCCGATGGCACACCGATATCATGGTCGATCGAACCGGCCTGTTCGGGTGACAAGAAACAAGAAGTTACCAGGGCATCTTCATGATGCAACGCCTCGCTGTAGGTGCTAGAAGATGGGCCGAAGTCCACGAGAATCGCATCTTGCCAGGCACATCCCGTGGGCATCAATATATTGGCCGGCTTCACATCACGATGAAGGATATCAAGACGATGCAAATCGTGCAGAGCTGAAAATAAACTTTCCGCTAAATACAACGCTTCTGTCAAACCAAGGGGCTTCTTTAATACAAATTTCTCAAGTGTATCCCCTTCAATATGCTGAAAAACAAGATAAAGTGCGTGGTTGTTACGATGCACTTCTAGTAGAGTCGCTAGATGATGACTCTCCAAACCCATCAATTGCTGCGATTCGTGTTCCAAACGCATCTGCATACCTTGGCGTGCAGGAACACAATGCAGCATCTTTAAGAATATTTCACGCTTATCTCTTTGATCAATCCCTAGCGCTGTTGTAACGGAAACTGATGATTTATTTATGCGCGTAACTTGATACTGTCCATCGAATGCCTGATTGATATCGAGAGACACTTCTGCTTGTATGCTGGATTTATCAAAGTCTTCTATCTGTGACATAGCATCAAAGTAATCGAAGGGGACAACTAAGGAATTGACCATGCACAATTCCTCTCCACGTAGTTTAGCTCTCTATTGCACTAGATCGACAGAGAGCAAGCCTTCGACTTCTCCTGCCACGACAGTTTGTGTAAGAATTGCTGGGTTATAACAAATAACCCATACGATCAGTCCAATGTGTAATCTGACTAACACGACATTGGCATCCTAGTGCTTTGTTACAGTTAAGAATTTGAGTTGTAAAAAAATCAGCCGAAACGCATTAGCGTCTGTTTGCACGGTAAAAACCGGGGGCTAACGCCCTGCGGCTCATCCGAAAATTAAGCTGCAACGATGCTCTAGTCTCCCATGCAAATGTTCAACTTTAACAAGAGAACGATCTTGTCAATCCAGGAAACTTACTCCTGTCAAGTAAATCATTATGTGTGAATCGATTGTCTCATGAGACTCGAAAAACAAGCATTCAATTGTGTTGATTTATCTGTTGGCGCGGGCACCTGTTAGTGCGAATATCAAGCATGCCAATGTATCGTTGTTTCCAGCAACTATTGCTGATTATCAAGAGTTATCAAAGAACACTTGAGCAAGCGTTCTTCACTTTTGACATTTAGACTGGGATCCATAGCTGAGAAAATTTGCCCCGCCCAAACAGGAGTCTTTTCATGTTAATGTCCAATCGAAATCACGAGGCTACGCACTTTCTTGAATCAAAAGCCAAAAATTACGCTGAAGAACTTAAATCGATAGAACAAGCAATTGGTTTACGAGAGTTTTCAAAACCAGACGCCGATTACAAACGGCTCAAACAAGCAACCGACCATGTGTGTGAAGCATGTCTGGAAATTGAATGCAAAATTGACAAAGACCGTGAGTTACTCAACTCCACACGCAAACATTTTCGAGATATTATTGCTCCATGGTTCCATAAGAGCCCACTGTTTTATCACGGCATAACAAAGCCACGAGGCTATGCCGGCGATTACCAAATGCTAATTGCCATTTATGAAGGCAAAGTACGGTCGACGGGCATTGGTGGCTATCTGGACCATTACTTTCTCAATACTGCACTTGCCAAAGCTGTGGTATCCAGAATGAAGGGTATTCTAAACTATTTGGAACATGAATTTCCGCATCGTCATGAAGATTTTTCAATCCTTGATATTGCCTGTGGCCCATGCCAAGAATTTGTCCAAGGCATCACCTTACCCAAAGACAAAAATGTACAAGTATCCTTGTTGGACTATGACCGTGGTGCACTCTCATATGTCAAGGAGAATGTTGTAGCCCTACGCAATGACAGCAGCCATTTCCAATGCATTCGCTACAACGCCTTGCGTATGCGGTCAGCGGACCGTTTTATTGAACAGTATGGCAGGTATGATATCATCTACAGTGTTGGATTGTGTGATTACATTGCGGATAAGCAACTCATTCCCATGCTAAGTGGATGGCGAAAAATTGCCCATGACAGAGGGATTGTTTATGTTGCATTCAAAGATGCTAACCTATACACAACTCCCATTTACCAGTGGGTCACCGATTGGCATTTTCTGCAACGCACGCAAGAGGATTGCACGAGGATAATGAGAGAAGCCGGTTTCGATGTAGAATCGATGAAAGTAACACGTGACAAATCAGGGGTTATCATGAATTTCATTGCCCCAGTAATTGCAACAGGTAATATTCGAATCGATCAGGCACACGCTCCCGTAGTAATTCCGGAGCATTTAAATGAGCAGCGTTCCCATTCGAATCACATATCTCAATTAAGTAACGGGTCTCAATTAAGTAACGGAGAGCTCTCTACACCCGAGACAAGCTGATTATCAGTTCAACAACTGCATCGATTGTTCGCATATTGAGAGAGCTGGATCCTGTGATGGGGTAAGCTGTCGATGTATTTCGACAAATTTATCCTCGCATTCCAAGAATGCGTCGACCATGCTGGGATCGAAGTCTGTACCAGAGCCATCTGCGATTATTCCACGGGCCACTTCATGGCTGTAGGCCGGCTTGTAGACACGTTTGGTGGTCAGCGCGTCGTATACGTCTGCGACAGCGACAATCCGACCACAGAGGGGGATATCTTCTCCAACAAGTTGTCGTGGATAGCCACTCCCATCGTATTTTTCGTGATGGGTCCAGGCAATATCTCTGGCGAACCTGAGAAAGTCCGCGGACGGGTGTGCTCCCAGAGTCGCATCCAGAGTTTGACATCCAATAATAGTATGCTGTTTCATGATTTCGAACTCCTCCTTGGTCAACCGCCCCGGTTTCAGGAGAACTTTATCCGGTATGCCAACTTTGCCGATATCATGAAGTGGACAGGTAAGAAACAAGGTTCGGATGAAATCGGGGTCGATTTCTCCATTAAACATTTCTGTCTGGCTCAATTGCTCAGCGAGTACCCGGGCGTAGCGACGCATTCTCTCCAAGTGGGCCCCAGTTTCAGGATCGCGTGACTCAGTCAGCTTGGCCAACGCAAAAATGAGCAGGTCACGGCTTTCGAGAGAAGCGATCCGATCGGCCGCATGCAGGCGCACTCGTAATTCATCGGGCTGAAACGGCTTGCTAATAAAATCATCGGCCCCTGCCTCCAAAGCCTCAATCAAGTCGTGTTTCCCTTCACGACAGGTAAGCAACACAAAGTACACGTAAGACCCTAAGTTGCGTTTGCGGATCGATCGGCAGAGTTCGATACCGGACATCTTCGGCATCTCCCAATCTGATATGACGACACGGAAATCACGATCCCGAATCATTTTGTCCGCTTCGTGCCCATTGTAAGCCACAGACACTGCAAACCCCAGTTCATTGAGATAATGCTCCAGAATTTCGACGCTCGTTAGATCATCATCCACAATGAGGATGCGCATCGGATCGTTGGTAATTTCTACCATGCCATTCAAACCTTTGCAGAAATAGTAAGGCTCTTAGCTGGGAGATCCGCTACAGCATGTTGAAAATCGTTCCAGGCACGATGGATACCATCAATGCATGATGGCACTTCTGTCAGTCGGTCATCCCTCGCTAATCTCTCGATCCGTGACACATAATTATGCAACTCGTGAGCCGCCGTGTTACTACAGGCACCCTTCATGCGGTGCGCCAACCTGGCCACCGCTTGGCTATCTTTGGATTCAATTTGCTGCTCAAGATGATGTAGATCTTCAGCAAATCGGCTCGAGAATGAATTGAGCACCCGCTCTATGAAATCAATCTTCTCCAGACAGCGAGCTGCTAATTCATCGTAAGCGATTGGTTGCATGTCGGTGTTGTCTTTTGATATCGTCATCATTAACCTATCCCTACGTGACTCATCTGGCAGAAGAACCGCTATATCCTCCTGAGCAAAGATAGACCACACATGGCGTGCGTGCAAAACTATCCATAGCCGCGTACGTTCAACCGTGGCAATTCGTACGACCCCACCCTTCAAGTTACTACGTAACGCCTGCACATTCGATAGTGCTGGTAGATTATTACAATTTTGCAGATTACAGCAAAATCAGAAGCAAGTGGCCTGAGTCCGGGAGAGTTGAGGTGATGAAACAGAAACCATTTAACGCAGAGGGTGCGGGGAACGCAGTGGTGCTTTAAATACCCATCTCTGCGGTTCTCAGCGTCCTCTGCGCCTCTGCGTTAAACTAAATCCACACCACGTGCGCAAACTAGACAGCTACAGAACAACCAGGTCGTTAGCCACGGACCAGGGGAAGGAATGAGCCCAGAGATAGCGGTCATGCAGATACGGACTTATTCGCCACTTTTCACTTTGCACTTTGCACTTTGCACTTTGCACTTTTCATTTTGCAGAGACTGTATTTCTAGGTTCCTCACAGCAGCAGCCGTTTGCCAGGTAGCTAGCCCCAAGGGACGGGTGGGGAACATTTCATTGCGCAGTGAAATTTGTTGCTGACGAATGTCCTGGTTAATTATCTGCTTATCATCCAACCAAACTTCAATCTTCTGAGCCGTCACTCGAATTTGAATCCGATACCATTGGTCACTCTTCAAAGAAAGATACTGAGTCGTCTCATTCTGTGACGCATCCATTCCATCAATATTCGAAAGACCTACGACACTGCCTCCCCATCCCCCCACGATCAGGCTGCAATGCGACTTTCGAACTGGAAAAGTTAAACCACAAAAAAAGTCGCTGCCCGACACACGTTTAGCTTCCAGGCGTATTTCATAGTCCAACGTGGGGATTTTCCCCTGATAGCGTAAACCAGACATCGGCAATCCAAAGCCAATTTCTACTTGCTTACCTTCAGTACGTATTTCACCATCGCCACCAAATAGCGACACCTCCCAGTCTGATAAGTCTTTACCGTTAAAGAGTGACCGCCACTTTGGACAAGGTATCATCGCACCTGCCTGAGGACCCAACGCACCTGTCTGAGGAAGTGACGGTCGTTCTGCAGAGATGCAGTTTACGTCCGTCGTTGCGACCAAGACCCATACGCTGACGAAGAGCTGCAAGTAATCACTCAAAAATCTTGGCATGACAACCAACTCCCACAATGACGATGTTCAGCCTATTGAGAACTAAAGACCATCCTACCACCACCCGCTGAGCGCATCCATGGAAAACAACTAATGAATTTACCTTCTCCCTTTACCGAGTCAAAGTAACCTATATTTGTAATGGGAAATCAGAACAACCCGTGCTGATCGAACTACTTGCTGCTACACACAACGGAACAACAAACCAGACTTTGAAAAGGCTCGACCATGGATCTCCATTTTTTGAACCGGCTCGTCCCTTGCCTCATGATCGCCGTTGCTTTAGGCGCTCATTTCACTTACTGTGAGTGGGATTTCAACGATGATCCCCGATCTGTTTCTTCCGAGCAACATCAGCGCGCCATTTACTTTCATCATAGTCACTCCCAGGATGTCTATCTGCTGGCAAAATCTCTAGCCGAAAAAGACAAAGCCCAACATTTTGGTGTCCTACTTCCGATCGTACTGGCGGTCATCGCGATTGGCATGTTACAACTGACTGGCGAAAACCGCTCGCAACACGGTACCCATGCCGGAATCTGACTCCTAGCCCGGATTTCTCACACTTTTCGTCGCGAGCGGTGGTAAGTCCTTGTCTGGCAAGGAAGACAATCAATTTGACCGGATACGTATTGTTTATACATTGAGGGTCAAATTGTGCAGTCTGACGCAGCCAGGCAAGGACTTGGCCGCCGCGTAGCAGGAAAGTGTGAGCAATGCGAGCTAGATCCCTAACCCATCTACAGTAGCCTGTTAACAATTTAGCCATGTCTCCTGCCGTCCAAGCGGTTGTTGCCGCCTTGCCGATCCTGTTGAGTGGCGTCTTACTCATTGGCTTGCGTATTCCAGCACGCCGGGCAATGCCCATGGCCTATGGGATCACCGTGTTAATCGCATTGCTGGTCTGGCAAATGGCTTTCCTGCAAGTTCTCGCGGCCAGCATCAAGGGGCTGGTAATCACCTTCAATTTGCTGCTGATCATCTTTGGCGCAATCTTGCTATTGAAAACTCTCGAGCAGAGTGGTGCGGTAGCCAGCATGCGGAGTAGCTTTGCTCAAATCAGTAATGACCGACGAGTCCAGGTAGTGATTGTCGCTTGGTTGTTTGGATCGTTTATCGAAGGAGCGGCTGGATTTGGCACCCCTGCGGCCATTGTCGCCCCCCTATTGGTAACGCTACGATTTCCCGCCGCAGCCGCAGTAATGATTGGTCTTATGATCCAAAGTACTGCGGTTACGTTTGGTGCGGTCGGTACACCGATTCTAATTGGTGTGGGCGACGGTTTACCCAAAGATGGTTTTTCCGAACAATTGGCTGCTGCAGGGATTACCATGAGCCAATATCTGCACGCAGTGAGTATACGTGCTGCGTTATTGCATGCGATCGTTGGGACCACTATCCCCTTGCTGATGGTTGTCATGATGACTCGGTTTTTCGGTGCCAATAAATCATGGCGAGAAGGTTTGTCGATTACCCCCTTCGCCCTGTTTGGCGGACTCGCATTCACGATTCCTTACGCACTGGCGGCAATCTTTCTCGGCCCCGAATTTCCCTCGTTGGTTGGCTCTGGTTTCGGTCTGCTTATCGTGGTTACAGCGGCCCGATCGGGCTTCCTGCTTCCAGATGACCACTGGGACTTTTCAGATATGGAAACCTGGCCACAGGATTGGCTGGGGAGTACACCTGACGGGCAATGTTTATCCGACGGGCTGGAACAGAAGCGACAATCGCTATCTGTCCCCATGGCTTGGCTTCCCTATGTCCTGGTTGCCGGGTTACTGGTACTGACTCGAATACGCACCTTGCCTTTGAGACATTGGCTTCAGACTGTCCAAGTATCCTGGACAAATGTGCTGGGAACTGAGATCACCGCTTCCACCCAACCACTCTATCTGCCAGGATCGATCCTGATAGCTGTGGCAATCCTCACCTACTTTTTGCATTCAATGCAACCCCGTCAATTCCTACGGGCTACCATCGATGCGAGCCGTACCCTGCTTGCCGCAGGATTCGTACTCGTATTCACCGTGCCGATGGTCCAAATCCTCATCAACTCAGGCGTAAATGAAGGCAAGCTACCTGGCATGCCTGTGGCCATGGCAACTTGGGTTAGCCAACAGGTCGGCTGGATCTGGCCGTTGTTTGCCCCTACGATCGGAGCGCTCGGAGCCTTTATTGCGGGGAGTAACACGATAAGCAATTTGATGTTTACCGCGTTTCAATACAACATTGCCAGACATCTAGACTTATCCACGACCATGATCATTGCCCTCCAGGCGGTAGGAGCGGCGGCAGGCAACATGATTGCCATCCACAATGTGGTAGCCGCATCGGCTACGGTGGGGTTACTGGGACGTGAAGGAATTATCCTCCGTAAGACAATCCTCCCTACCCTTTACTATGTAATCGTTGTGGGATTGCTGGGATTCGTGGCAACCCAAGTTCTACGGATACCCGGACCCTTTGACACACTTTTCTAAACCCCCTTATACTACTATGTTCGAATAGCCGGCTTTATCCGCCTCCGCACTTCACGCGATCCGCCAGAGTTTCGATGAATTCCTACCCTTCGATTTCAGACGACTACTACATCAATATGAATCTGAGTACGGAGATGGATCTCCCCAGTAGCCGGGAAACCGTGTTGCACTACTTTGAGCAAATGCAAAAAAAGTATCCTGAGATGCGCAATTTCTATTCGCGTGATAAAAATGATTTTGTGTTGGAGGAGGATAAGGACCAGGGCAATTACCGTTGGTGCACAGTCGAACCGCGACGTATCTGTTCGGGGCAGGTCAACCCGACAAGTGTCGAAAGCGTACTCGATCAACATCAGCACGCATTGGAATTAGCCCCCTACGCGCTCTCTATTAGCCCACTGGACTGCGAAGCGCTGGATTTGATGATCGGTTTTGACTTTTTATATCGTGGAAACCATAACGAACTGATTGCCGAAGCGTTGGGAGTCAGCCCCGCCTACGATAGGCTGACCTCAATGCCTGGAGCAACTATTATCAACCACGAACCAACCATTACTTTTGCCCTGGATGAGGAGTGCCGTCAGCAATGTCGCATCGGCATTGAATCGCGTACCAATGCCTATCAAATACGGACTGGCGAATACCAGGAAGAACCTATCAGCGTGTTCGTTACCGCCCGCCAATACGGCAGTCTGGCCGCGGGGCAAACCTATGTGAAAACGCTGGATCAATTGACGGATACTTGCCGTGATGTGGTCGACAATTATGCCGTGGAAGCAATACTACAGCCACTCGCACGAACCATCGCGTTAAAGTAATCCAAAATATCTGCAGGGATGGCGCCAATGCACTTGAATGTGGATTCCAATAGACCCATGGAAGCGGAAGTGACTTCCACCGACCAAGACAGGTTGGCCGTTGCGCTAAAAAAATATTGGGGTTATGACCATTTCCGCCCACTACAACAACAGGCGATGCAATGTGTCCTGACAGGACGCGACTCGGTCGTTGTCTTGCCCACCGGAGGGGGCAAGTCTCTCTGCTACCAAGTGCCTTCCGTATGTCTCGATGGCTTGACCATCGTCGTTTCACCATTGATTTCTCTGATGAAAGATCAAGTCGATGCGCTTACCGACTGTGGCGTAGCGGCAGCCTGCATCCACAGCCAGATAAGTACCGACGAAAAACGGCGGATTGCCGAAAGTATTCGCTCAGGGAATTTGCAATTACTCTACTGCTCTCCTGAACGAATCGTTCAACCGCGGATGCTCGAATTTTTAAACCGCATCCATGTGGCCCAAATCGCTATCGATGAAGCGCATTGCATCAGCTCGTGGGGGCACGACTTCCGCCCCGAGTACCGGCAACTACGTCGGCTTAAGGAAGTATGCTCCGATGCCGGCGTTCATGCCTACACAGCCACAGCAACCGAACAGGTTCGCCATGACGTGGCAACACAACTGGGACTTGAACAACCCGAAATGTTGGTTGGCTCCTTTGATCGACCAAACTTGATCTATCGAGTGCGACGCAGGCATCAGCGGATTGAGCAGATCCGCACGGTGATCGATCGCCACCCTGGTGCCTCCGGCATTATCTATTGCATCAGTCGTAAAGAGGTTGAGAATACCGCAACCGCCTTGACCGATGCCGGCTATCGGGCGCGTCCTTACCATGCCGGCATGAACGATACCGATCGAGTCAACTATCAAGAACAATTTTCCCGTGACGAAATCGACATCATCGTCGCCACGGTCGCTTTCGGCATGGGCATCGATAAGTCGAATGTACGGTACGTAATCCATTCCGGCATGCCAAAATCGCTGGAACAGTACCAACAGGAGAGTGGGCGCTCCGGTCGTGACGGACTGGAAGCAGAGTGCTGGCTGTTTTATTCGGGAAATGACTATATCCTTTGGCAAAAGATGATCGAAAAGTCCGATTCGACCGCACAACAGGGTGCTTTACGAGCCCTGCAAACCATGGCCAGTTTCTGCCAGGGAGCCAATTGCCGCCACCAGGCGATCGTCCAACATTTTGGACAGAAGTTGCAACACGATTCGTGTGGTGCCTGCGACGTTTGCCTGGAAGAACTCACCCTGATTTCGGATGCACTTGTCACCGGGCAGAAAATTCTATCTTGCGTGGTCCGTGTGGAGCAGCGTTATGGGGCCGACTATACGGCTAAAGTGTTGTCAGGATCCTCCGAACAACGGATCGTCGCGTCCGGACATAACCGTCTCAGCACCTGGGGTCTACTGTCCGGTGAATCGATCCGTACTATTCGTGACTGGACCGAACAACTGGTCAGCCAGGGTTATCTGGAAAAGATCGGGGACTACCATGTACTCAACCTGACCGAGTCGGGCCGGCAGTTGTTACGCGGAGAAGTCACACCACGACTGCTTAAACCGGCCCAATCCTCTCACAAACGCCAAAGCCAGTCAGGCTCCCAGAAAAGTCACACTCTCGACGACTGGGAAAATGTCGACCAGGAGCTTTTCGAAATACTTCGTAATCTGCGTCGTGAACTGGCCAGCCAACGAGGAGTGCCTGCCTACATCGTGTTTGGCGACCGGGCCCTGCGCGATATGGCCCGGCAACAACCCACCACATTGGGGACATTCTGCCAAGTCAGTGGGGTTGGCGAGAAAAAACTGGCCGAATATGGAGAAATTTTTGTCAAATGCATCCAAGAACATTTGGACAGCTGACTGTCTATCCAACAGGTAGCCTCAATTTCCGCTCTCCGGTGAAATGGTGTCAGGCAAACTGTAAAGTCACATCCAGTCAGTATGAGACAATAACACCAAAGGCTTGAACCACGGAGTCACGGAGGACACGGAGAAAGAATCCATAAATAAAGCTTCTCCGTGCTCTCCGTGACTCCGTGGTAATCCTTATCTCCTCGTTTTTTTATCAATCGAATGTTTAAAATACCGACTCAGCAATTCTTCTGGAAATGGTGTCCCTTTGAAGATGACCGATTAGTATATTTGCGTTTATTAGCGTTTATTAGCGGTTCCCTTTTAACTTGCCTTATTGCAGCGGCAATAAGGCCTATTGCAAATCCACACAAAATCGTTCAGGCTGTTGGACCGAGGTATTTTGGCTCCCTTTATTCATGGAACGACACGACTGGTATGACCAAGCAATCAAACTCTCCCCAATCTGATAGCAGCGACTGCAAACGTATTTTGCTGGTCGATGACGATGCAGAAATTCTTGAATCACTCCGGTTAGCACTTGAAGCGAATGGCTACGAAATCCTCATTGCTCGCGATGGTAATCAAGGATTGGCGCTCATCGAACGAGAATCACCTGATCTGGTAATTCTCGACATGATGATGCCCAAACGGAGCGGATTCCTGGTGCTAGAGCGACTCAAGCGAATGGGTGAAAAGAAACAGCGGATCATCATGATCACCGCGAACGAAGGCAGCCGCCATAAGGCGTATGCCGAGATGTTGGGCGTTGATGACTACGTTCGCAAGCCGTTCCCCATGGATCGGTTGATTCAAAGCGTCGACCGTCTGTTGAAATAGCCGAACAACGTGTGCTCGTGCACAGTCATCGGCCATCCTGAATCGGAATAATCTAAATGTGAGGGTTTTATACCCATTGCGGGGAGAATGAAAGGAGTCCGAACCTTCTTCTGCCTCTGGCCTCTCAACTCATTAAGCCGCCTGCAAATCGCTGCTACTTCCGTGGAGGTGGCTGACAATCATGGCCGCGATCTCTGAGGCGGCCTCGGGGCGTGCAAGTCGCAGCATATTGCGGCCCATTTCCAACCGCAAGGACTCCCCGGCTATCAGAGGTGCCAACTCATGGGCCAGGGCCTTATCGAATGAACCTGCTTGCGATGTTTCATTAATCAATCGACATGCCTGAGCCGCGGCCACAACTTTGGCATTGGCCATTTGGTGATCGTCCGATGCATGCGGATAGGGAACGAGAACTGCAGGAATTCCCGCCAAGGCCAATTCGGATAGAGTTGTGCCTCCGGCACGACAAACCACAAGATCACTGGCAAAAAGAACTGGGGCAATTTCGTCAATGTATGTCACCGCCAACGCATCTATCTTATTCTGTCGATAGCGTTTCTCAGTTTCTTGCAGTTGCCCTTCACCCGTTTGGTGAACGATTTGCCAACCTGCAAGACGTTCGCCTAATTGCCTCAACGCGGCGGGCATCGATTCGTTAAGTGAACGAGCACCGGCCGCGCCGCCAAGAATCACCAACCGTCCCTTATTCCTCGTTCCTCGTTCCTCGCTCCTCGCTCCTCGTTCCTTCTGCCTGCTATGGTAAAGGTGTTCGAATACGGGCCGGGCCGGATTGCCGGTCACGGTAAGAGGTGCCTGCACATGCAGATGAGGGCGTACCTCTTCATAACCTGAACAAATCATCGCTGCCGAACGTGAAATCCACCGTGTTATGCGACTCGGGATCGCGTTTTGCTCCAGTAACAGAGTCGGCAACCCCCGAGCCACCGCGGCCCGAACCACAGACATACTCGTATATCCACCCATTCCTACTACCAACGAGATTTGCTGTTCGCTAAGCATCCAGCGTGCCGCGCAATAACCAGCCACATTGTCAGTTACAAATCGCAATGCTTGTATTGGATTATGCGGAGCTGGCTGTGAGGGTACCATTGAATAATGGTAACCGGCCGTACGAATTATGTGTCGTTCGCGTGGTTTACCAGAACCGGCAAAAGTAATTTCCACCTGAGACGAACACTGTCGCAACTGAGCAGCTACCGCCAAACCGGCATGGAGATGCCCGGCAGCTCCACCGCCGGCAAACAATACGTGGTTGGTAGCCATTTGAGAGTTGAGAGTTGAGTGGGCAGTGGGCAGTGGGCAGTGGCAAGCGATTTCCATTCCGAATTGCGATTTTCGTAACACTTTACTCGAATCCAGATTCCCTCTCGCAAAGACGCCAAGATCGCCAAGACTATCCCTACACCACAGGCAAACTGAAAGTCACACCCAGACAAAATAATATCGACTAATTGAACCACGGAGTCACAGAGGGCACGGAGAAAAGAACCTTTTATAATGCTTCTCCGTGTCCTCCGTGACTCCGTGGTAATCCTTTTATCCGCTGAGTCGCCAGGGCAACGCACATGCGTTGCCCTGACGCTCAGACATCAAGCTCCATCGTGAAGCACTCGTCTGCAAACAACTGACCCAGTAGTCGATCTGCAGACGAGACTAAATGCTCCTACCCCAGGGAGGGCAGTTGCCAGACCCCGCAATCTGACAAACTTACGACGAAGCCTCAAAATGGTTCCAAAACGTCAACAAAAGTGCCCTATCTACCTAATGAGCCGTCATTCAGGCAGCCAAGCGATCTTCTAATCTATTGCGCGAATAGAGCAATTGCCTGGCAACCTCAACATCGTCAATGACTTCCTGTCCGCCTCCCCGCTGGTCTTCCTGCCCAAAACACCCCAAAGGCCCGATTTGGCTGCCGGTAATCACTACTACGTCACCCACTTCAGCCAGCTCAACAGCCTGAGCTATCGCCTCACTCCGATCACGTGCCAAGTAGCGCGAACCAGGATTGTTCTCAAAACTCCAAGATGAATTTGCCGGCACAGACTCCTGCACAGCAATGGTTAAATCAGCCATGGCATGGACAATGCCATTTACCTGTGTGTATTCCTGTGATGAATCAGCCCTGCTTTCGCCCAAAACACAAATCACCTTGCGACTGGCAAGCTGCCGGGCAGTTCGTAAGCTGGCACGCAGGGCATCGGGCGTGTGGGCCACGTCGACAAACACGGGGAATCCTTGCCCGCAATCAACACGTTCCATTCTGCCAGGCAGCCAATCCACTGCCTCCAGTCCTCGAGCAATGGTCGACAAATCGATGCCATAGGAAAACGCCGTGGCAGCCGCACCGAGACAATTGGTTATATGGTGATCCCCTACAATAGCTGTTCGTACCGCAACCGATTCACTCCCCGCGGAAATAACAAAGAGTTGCTCACCGGAATTTTGCTGAACGATGGAGCCAGAAATTTCTGCTTGAGAGCCCAAACCATACGTCAGCACAGGACCTTGCAGTGAATCGAGCCAGGAAAGACAACCCGGATCGTCCGCGCAAAGAACCACAACTCCTCCTGGTGCAAGAAAGTCGAGGATACGACGTTTAGCATCACGATAATTCTGTGTAGAGGAATGCAAATTAAGATGGCCACTGGTCACATTGGTCACACAAACCGCATCCAATTCCATACCGGCCAAAACCGATTGAGCGAGCGAACGGCTGGATACCTCCACCATCGCATGACTACAGCCAGAGGCAGACATCTTGGCGAGACGCGAGGCAAACATAGCAGAAGTTGGACTACGGCCCAATCCGGCGCTATGTGACATGCCATCGTAACACCCCAAATCACTCAACGATCCGGCATGTTTGCCTGCCATCGCAAAGATCGATTCAAGCAGGACAATAACAGTTGTTTTCCCCTGCGTACCGGTAACACCCACTGTGGGAAGTTCACGAGCAGGATGATCCACCAGTGCGTGACACAGTGCGCCGAGAGCTATCCGACTGTCCTGTACCAAATAGGTAGGCACATTGAACACGGGCACCGGCCGCTCACAAACAACTGCCTTAGCCCCACGGCGAGATACCTCGCAAGCTTTTTCATGGCCATCTCCCCACTCATCGTCCACAGCAAAAAAAATATCACCCGGCTGCAATTGCCGCCAATCACTAGTGCAGGAAGTGGCCATGACCTTGCTTCTAGAGTCCGATAGGCCCGTAGTATGATTAGACCCCGAAAACAGGAGCGACTCCGAAAAGAATTCGTCGAGGCACACACCGCCCAAACTCACAGAATCCTCCATAACCGCCGAGGCATTTTTCTCTGCCTGAGACCCTGAACCTAACTTCTGGGGCCCTGACTTTTGGAGCTCCGTCAATGAGGAAGATCTGTCCGACGGACGGGGATTATTTTGATCAAATTGCCACATCGCGCGAGGCCTCCTTGCCTGCAACACAACCAGCGTTCGACTGTAACCCTTCTCCAGAAGAACATTCCTCTACAAAGAAGAATGGCCCTGCAAAGGAATGAGCCCACAAAAATGATTCAAGCCGTGCTATGGATCTAACGAAATTCCATTTTTCGTAGTCCGGACAGTAAATTACCGGGGAAATTTAGCAACTGCCGCCCCAAGGCAAATACTTTGTCCAGCGCGGACGATTGTGCCCATTTGACAAATTGTGTCAAGATGAATCTTCCAGACTTATGCTTCGTCAAACTTATCTTTTTGGGTTGACGCACGAATAAACTGTTGCCATACCAATGCTTATTGCTGTGGCAACCCCTAAAGTAAGGCTTGACCAGACACTAGTTGCTCCAGCTACCTGTTGATAAAGTGTTCCTATGGCAAACGATGATTTCACTATTTCCAGCTTGGCTGCCTACCTGCACATGATGCCAGAGCAGCTAGCAAAACTAGCGGATCGAGGAAAGCTGCCAGGTCGTCGTGTGTCCGGAAAGTGGCGCTTTTCGCAACCTGAAATACATCACTGGCTGGAAACAAGAATTGGCGTTGCGGACGACCAGCAACTGGCCCAGATGGAATCCACTCTGGAACGAGTGCAAGCGCAGGACACATCCGTCGCCAACGGATCTCATGCCGACGGATTCCACATTGGGGAGAACGCCGAGGACAAAATTTCTTTCTGCTTGCACCGCCTGATACCTCCGGAAGCAATTGAGATTCCTTTGGCGGCTAAAACGCGGTCACGAGCCATATCAGCCATGGCCGAGCTAGCAGCGACTACAGGACTGCTGTGGGATCCTGTACAAATGGCAGAAGCTGTCGCAGCCCGAGAGACCCTGTTCCCAACGGCACTGGAAAATGGCGTAGCCCTGCTGCACCCACGTCGCCCACAGGCGGCTAACCTGAGTGAAGCGGTAGTCGCCTTGGGAATTACCGATGGAGCAATCCCATTTGGTGGCCGTACGCTCACGGACGTTTTCTTTCTGATTGGAGCCACAGACGATCACCAGCACTTAAGGATTCTGGCACGCCTAAGCCGCATGATCGGAGAGGAAGAATGGCTGGCTGCACTTCGTAAGGCAAGCAACGCCGAAGAAGCCCATGAACTATTGATTACACGCGATGAACAACTAGAGAGTTGAAAGAGTCCAGAGTCCTGAGTGGCCTTGTCGCACAATTGTTTGAAAACAAGATTATTTTGACAGGATAGACATGATTTACGAGATCATTCAGCCCGATCCTGTTCATCGGATGAAAATCTTATTGTCTTTCAAACCATTCAGTAGCCTGTACCGTATTGAGTTTATGAGTTTAAAAAATCCAATCGTTTAAATCCTTGAGCATCCTTGAGCAACTGATGATTATACTAGCAATCGATTGCAAAAGGAGAGTAAATTTTAACGCAGAGGCGCAGAGAACGCTGAGAACCGCAGAGGGTTGATAAATTTGGAATTAATACTCGGATTTCAGGTCAAACTTATCCAGTAAATCTTGTTGATCCTGTCTAAAATTTTTCGAAATCAGTTAGTCGACAAAGCCGTTGAGAGGGTGGGGTCGGGTACAATTTACGGTCAACAGAGTATCTTTTCCTATGGACATACAAAACGAAAACCTGTACCTGTCCCCTTCACAGGATACGACACAGGTCTTGATGGTAGGGCCGTGGCATTTGCGTGAATTTTCTCTCGCATTGCAGGAGATCGATCCAACATCGGTTTGGCCCACATGCCAATCCCTCGAGCAAGCGGCAGACATACTTGAAACGCAGACAGAAGCCCCTGAGTTGCTACTGCTCGCCCAACCACGCCCAGGATACTATGCCCAAGCCATACTCGAACACTTGCAACAAATGGCTCCTATCACGCGCATCGTGATTGTTGCTGGTAGTTGGTGCGAGGGAGAGTTACGCACGGGGCAGCCAGCACAAGGTGTCGTACGTCTCTACTGGTACGATCTGGCGGCCTGGTGGCAAGAGGCGATGGTCTGTCAGACTGCCGGTGTATGTCCTTCTTGGTCGGAACCGTTGAATGATGGCTACACTCAGAGACTTCGGACAGACTCACTCCAGCCACAGGCAAACCTGTCTCAATCTAGCCAGATGCGAACGGATATTCTGGTTGAAATCGACACAATTCAGCATGAAACATTTGCCACACTGGCCGCCGTCTTGGCCACAGCGGGATGGCCCGCTGTCTGGCAACGGCGCAGCTTGCGCCCAACCTCCACCAGTGGTACCACCTCAGGCATTTGGGATGGCGGACAATTGGACCCGCTTGAAGTGGGTCAACTGGCCCGTTTTAGTCAGTCTCTCAACAAAAATTCTAGAATTCAAATTCCAGTACTTGTACTGCTTGATTTCCCCCGATCAGAACACTTGGCCATGATCAGAACCGCTGGCGCAAATGCAATTCTCCCCAAACCGTATCGTATGGACGATTTGTTGAGCTGGGTTGCGAAGAGCGAAGATCTAGGATTTGGATCTTAGGGGCGAGGAAGAAGAAATTTGCGTTGGTGTTATCAGCATATGACTTTGGACTCTCAATCCCCCAATTTTCTCGCCCCTCGCCCCTCGCCCCTCGCCCCTCGCCCCTCGCTAGCCACAGGACTTCAAGTAGTTTACGATATCCCTTACTAAAAGGGCGTCCTTTCTATTCCCTGACCTCCAACCTCTACTCTCTTTTCCCCGATGTCCCAACAATACCAAACTCCCTCAGACCGCGACTCGGCCAAAGGTCGGTATGCGTTTGTCAGTCTCGGCTGTCCCAAGAATCTGGTCGACAGTGAACGGATGCTCGGCATGTTGCAGTTGGATGGTTACCAATTGGTTGATGATCCTCAGGGAGTCGATTTCGCAGTCGTGAATACATGTGGATTTATTGAAGCGGCGCGCACCGAGTCATTTGCAGCCATTGACCAAATGCTGGAATTGAAGCGACGCGGGGATTTGCGCGGAGTTATTGTCACTGGCTGTTTGGCCGAGAGACAACGGCAAGAGTTATTAAAGGACCGCCCAGAAATTGACCAATTGATCGGCGTGTTTGGACGCGAAGAGGTCACTCACGTGGCCGACCGCCTGCTGGGAGGACTGGAAGAACAGCGGTGTCTCTTTCAGCCAGCTCCTTCCAACCCGCTGCCCGATACGGCCCGATTACGGATTACCCCCAAGCACTTCGCATTTTTAAAAATTTCCGAAGGGTGTGACCGGCTTTGCACATTTTGTGCGATTCCCAAAATGCGAGGAAAACACGCGACCAAACCGATCGAGAGAATCATTGCCGAGGCAAAGGAATTGGCCGAAGATGGCGTCCGTGAGTTGGTGATCGTCGCTCAAGACACCACCTACTATGGGCTTGACTTGTATGGTGAGTCCCGGTTAGTCGATTTGCTTCGAGAATTAGATCAAGTCGATGGCCTGGAATGGATCCGATTGATGTATCTCTACCCGATGTACTTCAGCGACAAGCTCATCGATACAATCGCCGACTGCCGTCGAGTCATACCCTACCTCGACATGCCACTACAGCACATCAATGATTCTATGCTGCGACGCATGCAGCGGCGTGTCAGTCGGGAAGAAACATTGTCATTGCTGGCCAAATTACGTCAGCGAATTCCTGATCTGATTCTGAGAACTACCTTCATCACTGGTTTCCCAGGTGAAACAGAGGAGCAATTTGAAGAGTTGGTCGAATTTGTGCAGCAACAAAAATTTGAGCGACTGGGTGTGTTCACCTACTCACTGGAACCCGATACCCCAGCGGCCCGACTGCCCAATCAGCTTCCTGAGGAAATCAAGGAAGCCCGTCGTAACCGACTCATGGCCGAGCAGCAAGCTATCGCCTTTACTTGGAACGATGCACAACTTGGAAGACAAATGGATGTCATCATCGACAGATCTGTGGATATTGATGGGACGGCAAATAGCGACGGGGCAAACAGCGACGGGGCAAATAGCGACGGGGTAAATACTGGGGAACCATCTGCCTGGATTGGGCGTACCTATGCCGATGCGCCCGATGTCGACAGCGTAGTTTACGTTACCGGGTCGGGACTTCGCTCCGGAATGATCGTACCCTGTGAAATCGTGGCCAAACAAGATTACGACCTCATCGCGGTGGCTTGTGGCGAACCCCGATAACTCCAACAAGATGGAATTCTCAAACTACTAACAAACAGGTAATTTCACCACGGAGTCACAGAGAACACGGAGGATTATTTATAGAAAGATCGAAGAATCATGTCTTTATCTTGATTGATAAGGATGCATTTTTTCTCCGTGTCCCCCGTGCCTCCGTGGTTATTTTTCTTTTCACTATGAGTAGAATACTGAAGTTGAATTGAACTTTCCCCATTAATTCTTTCTGCCCCACCATCGTGTCTGTCAGCAACTCCCCCCGTTTACTCAATGCTCCCAACCTGATCACCCTGTCGCGGGTTGCGCTAACGCTGATACTGTTTGTATTACTTGCTTTTCAGTATTACCTGGCGAGTTTCATTCTGTTTATCTTGGCAGCGGGTACCGATTGGGTGGATGGCTACTGGGCACGCCGCTTTGGACAAGTTACCCAGTTGGGGCGAGTGCTTGATCCGTTTGCAGACAAACTGATTATTGGGGGAACTTTTATCTTCCTAGCCGCTGTACCTCCACTTGCTGATGGCAACAGCGTTTCAGGAGTCGCCGCCTCAGGAGTCGCCGCTTGGATGAGCGTAACAATTGTCGGCCGTGAACTGCTCGTCACCGCACTGAGGAGTTTTGTCGAACAATCGGGTGGTGACTTTTCAGCCAAGTGGGCCGGCAAATGGAAGATGCTATTCCAATGCGTAGCTGCCTGTTTTAGCATGTACCGACTTACCTATCTCGACCTGAATACCGGCAACTGGACCTCACCTCCGCCCCCCACCTGGATGGACCATGGCCTGACGATCACTGTCTGGCTGGCTATCTTACTGACGATCTACTCCGGAGTGGGCTATTTGCAATCCGCCTGGCAATATTTTCGCCAGGCCGAAGCGAAGTGAGACTATGGACACCACTATCTCTCCCACTTCTGTCTCTCACCATGCAGTCTGGCTGCTTCTGATTGGCGCGGTGCTTAGTCTGGCAACCCTGCTGATCCTGTTCCAGAAGCATATCAACGGCGAACCACTGCTACCCTACGAAGCACGACGTCGTGTCCCTTGGGGCGTCGGAGCCACATTGCTCGCAGTCTACCTGGTCATAATGCATCTGCTGGCCCCTCTGCTGAGCAGCGAACCCGCAACCGCAGACGAGTTTGAACCGGCCAAATATATTTGGTTGGGGTGGCTGAACATTGGGCTGATTTTATTTTTGTCCGCTGTCGTCGTCGGCTGGCTCGTCGTTATCTGCCAGGCAACGCGCCGTGACCTGGGATTGCCGGAAAGTGGCAAACAGTTTCTGGCTGACATCCGCCTTGGTACCATTGCCTGCCTGGCTTCACTGGTGCCGGTATTTCTGCTGTTACTGCTTGCCCAATTTGCGATTCCCACTCACACGCAGCACCCTCTCCTGGAGCAACTTGCCAAAACCCCATCTCCGTTGATCTTTCTGACAGCAGCCGGAGCAGCAATACTGGCAGCTCCCATATCGGAAGAGATAATATTTCGCCTCCTGCTGCAAGGAGCTCTGGAACGCTATGAAGACCAATGGATAGGGCATGCGTTTACTCAGCGAAATAAAACTGTTGCCTCAATACAAAACCTCTCTGTGCCGCCCACCGACTCGCAGGATGAGCCCAAAATTGCTGAATCTTCCATGGATGGGTCCTTTCCAGATGATTCTCCCGGGGCTGTACCCCCCACAGAAGGTCCCTTTCCCGACTTGCCCTTTGGCTGGGCCCCTATTCTGGCGAGTGGGCTGCTCTTTGGCCTGGCGCACTTTGGCCATGGGATCGATCCGATTCCCCTGTTCGCGTTCGGAGTTGTGTTGGGCTACCTGTACCAGAGAACTCACCGCATGGTCCCTTGCATTACTGCCCACATGTTGTTCAATAGCTTTTCACTGGCAGTCGCTTGGCTGCAGTTGGGATAAGGAAACTGGCCATTGCAAATCACTCGTAAACCTACACGTGCCGTGCAAATTGGATCGGTCACCATCGGCGCGGGACAGCCGATTGCCGTACAAAGCATGACCGCCACACAAACATGCGATATCGACGCCACCGCTGGGCAAATCAATGCCTTGCACGCAGCCGGAGCCGACTGTGTACGGGTTGCGGTGGACCACACACGAGATGCGGCCGCATTGGCTGAAATAAGAAATCAAACAGTAGCCAATCTCATCGTCGACCTGCAAGAAAACTATCGTCTGGCAGAAATCGTCGCTCCTTACGTTGATAAGATCCGTTACAATCCGGGCCATCTCTATCATCATCAACGCGATAAACCGTGGCAGGAAAAAGTCCGTTATTTGGCGAACGTAGCCACTGAAAACGACTGTGCACTGAGGGTTGGCGTGAATTGCGGCAGCGTCGATCCATCCATGCAGGAGCAACATTCTCAGAACGATCCACTCGCACCAATGCTTGCCAGTGCCTGGGAACATTGTCAATGTCTCGACCAACTGGGATTCGAACGTTACTGCGTGTCTCTCAAAGATTCTGATCCCCAACATGTGATTGAGGTCAACCGACGATTTGCCCAACGCCGTCCCGACGTTCCCCTGCATCTGGGCGTAACTGAGGCTGGCCTGCCTCCCGACGGTGTGATTAAAACTCGCATCGCCCTGGAACAACTCATCAGCCGCGGTATTGGTGACACGATACGAGTCTCCCTAACCGTTTCCAACGAACGTAAACCCGAAGAGATCGATGCTGGCCGGCAAATATTGGAGGATATTACCCTGGGAAGGGTCCGGAGCGTCGTTGACTACGGCTTGCAAACTTTGAACATCATCAGTTGTCCCAGTTGTTCACGGGTGGAAAACAGTGCTTTCGTCAACCTGGCTGAGCAAGTGCGAGAAATGACCCAATACGCACGCGACCACGCACTCACCATTGCGGTGATGGGATGCCGAGTCAACGGCCCTGGAGAAACTGACGATGCCGACCTGGGCTTATGGTGTGGCCCAAATCATGTGAACCTCAAACGGGGTAGTGAAACATTGGGGCACTTTGCCTACGATGACATCCTACCCAAGCTGAAAAAGGAACTCGACCTGTTGATTGCTCAACAAGATGGTGCTTTACCAGACAACTAAAATTGGAGAATAAAATGAAAATGAACCAACCCCGGATACCACAGAGCATGCACGGTGCAATCGGCAGCGTCATGTTATTGGCAATAGTCATGACAGGCTGCGGTACCACGACTTCAGAGGGACTCAACTACGCCGAAACTTTGGCGATTTACAACGATGAGATGCGTTTGCTCGACCGCCTGACGGAGCAACGCGATCAGCTTCAACAGGAACTCGACAGTCCACCCACCGCGATCTATCTCGATGCGGCTTCGCAACTTCTGGGAGATACCACCAGTTTATCTAAACAGTTATCAGGCACACTGCAGGATCTGGCCGGCAAAGTCAACCTGCCTGGTGGGGAAGAAGCCCAACAGCGTCAAGATGAGCTGATCGGTTCGGTCACGGATCAAATTGAACTGGCCAAAGATAAGCAACAGGAGAAGGCACAACAGTGGCAGACCAGAAAAAAAGAAATCGCTGCTAAAATTGCTAAATTGGACCAGCAGATTGTCGAACAACAGCAAAAGGTCGACCGGGCCATGGCGGACAAAGATTCCGCCGATGCCGCTCGGTAGACGAAACAGAGCGTCATGCAACAGTGGCAATTTGACAGAATCGTCCGAGGTTGGACTGTTTTACTTGGCATTTTTTCCATGGGCTGCCATGGATCGATCCCAATAGACAGTGCGTTTAACCCCAATCTACCGAGCGTTAACGAACCACTGATTATCCATTGTGATTTTGTCTTGCCTCAACAATCTCGCCTGGTCGATCAGCTCGTACAGCAACGATCGGTATTGAGTGAAAAACTGAATCTCACGCTCACCAGCGAACCTGTGCACATCTATCTGTTTGCTGATGAGCAGGCGTACTACCAATTTCTCAGCCGTCAATTCCCGGACTTTCCACCTCGACGTGCCCTGTTCGTGGAAACCGATACCCAACTGGCCATTTACGCTTTTTGGGGAAGCCACGTAATAGAGGACTTACGTCATGAGGTCACACATGGTTACTTGCACGGCAGCGGCTTCTTATACGGCAGCAAAGGGCAACTCCCGCTCTGGCTAGACGAAGGACTGGCGGAGTATTTCGAAGTAGGACGCTCCTATCAGGGCCTCCACAAAAAGCATGCAGCTTTCCTGCAGCAGCAGTACCTGGCATCTTCCTGGCATCCCAACCTGGCTCGGCTTGAATCCCTGCAATCCGCCAGCAAAATGACCCAGCAAGACTACGCCGAATCATGGGCTTGGGTTCATTTTTTGCTGGAAACCAGCCCGGAACGCCAAAGTCTCTTAGGCCAATACTTTGCTGACCTCCGCAACTCTCCCACCAACGATGCGCTCAGCCACCGCATAAGCAAACAACTCGTGCGAGCTGACCTGACCCTGTTGGAGCATCTGCAGATATTGTGGGGGGAAGAGTAAGGAGTGTGAAGGCTATAGGGCCAAGGACAATGACAATGAGAAATGAGAAATGAAAAATGAAAAATTGACGGATGCATTTACGACAACTCTAACACTTTGCAATTTTCATTTATCATCTTTCGTTATTGACAAGCCTTTCGAAATCCCCACCCACCCATTCCTCATTCCTCGCTCCTCGCCCTTCTTTACGATACACAAGGCCATGGTCGACTTCCTTGAATCCTAGTTTTCGGTAGAAATCCAAAGCCGCCTCATTACTGGCCATTGTTTGTGCTTCGACCGTACTCACACCACGACGTCTCAGTAAACGAAATGCCTCCCCGACCAAGTAAGTGGCGCAACCTTGCCGTCGCCATTCAAAGTCGACAAATAAATCGAGCATCCCGGCCGTGCTAAGCCCCCAACTCGACGAGATTGGCAGCACATCCCAAAAGGAAACTTTGGCGATAATTTTCCCTAACGCCTTGTCGATCAGCTCAAAGTGATCTCGCTGCAACCCACTCCACAAACTGGCGTCCCACCAATTGGTTGCAATGGGATCGACCGACTCAGCCCAATGAGTGGCACGCTTGATTAGACGCGCCCCGCGAGAAAATGGTGTTTGAAATCTTCCCAAGTCGCACTGTAAGATGACCACTCGGTCAGCCTCACGATACTGATTCCGAAGACAAGCAGCGGTCAAAACTCGATCGGATTGCAATACACCTGGGATTTCACTTCCGCCATACAGCCCATGATAAAATGTGTTGAGCGGTCGGATGCCACCTCCATAAAACACCTTGGTTCCGCGGTTGCGTAAATACTGTTCGCTCGCTGCCAGTAACTCGTCCGCCAAAGATCCGCCATCCGACACCCCGGAAATCGATCTTTCCAGGTAATTGCCTCGTACCATCAGCATGTGGGTGGTGCCCAGTGATGTATCGGTGGCAGTACCATGCTCATTGGGCGCAAATCCTGCATGCACAAAGCCAACCGGCTGCCCATCGCAGATGGCGAGAATCAGCCCTTGAGGATCAAATTGAGGCTTGGAAAAGACGCTCAATTCCATCAACTGGGGAGTCACAGGCTGCATCAAACCCCGTTGTGGTGGTTGGCTACGCCAAATCTCCGCAATGTGGGGAGGATCCGAATTGAGAAAAGGGCGGAAACGAAACACACGCGTACTCATATCAGGACGAACATGGTGTGCCAATCAAAACGGGAGGGAAGCAACAGTAGGATCAGTTGATTATGACATGAAGCAGGGATGCCGCAAGTGTTGTAGGGGCGAGGACAGGCAAACTGCAAAGTCACACCCAACCAAAATAATACCGACGAATTGAACCACGGAGGGCACGGAGAAAAGAATCATTTGTAGTGCTTCTCCGTGTCCTCCGTGACTCCGTGATACTCCATACTTCT